>JAGUZZ010000120.1:0-4023 GCA_020060525.1 bacterium
ACGACGCGCTTCTTGTCCTCGAGGGAGATGATGCGGTCGACGAGGAGGAACGGATAGCGGTGCGGCATGATCCGCTGGATGACGTTGATGTCCCAGAAACCCTCCGCCCCCATCGCCGCGTTGCGCTCCTGATTGCGGAGCTGCTCGGCGAGCAGCCGGGCGAACTTGAGGTTGTACTGGTGCCCCGACCGCACCGAGATGATGTGCCCCTCGACCGGCGCGCCGACGAGCGTGAGATCCCCCATGAGATCGAGGATCTTGTGCCGGACGAACTCGTTTTTGAACCGGAGCGGCACGTCGTTCACGATCCCCTTCTCGTCGACGGCGATCGCGTTGTCGAGGCTCCCGCCCTTGATGAGCCCCTGCGCCTTGAGCATCTCGACGTCGGACCAGAGCACGAAGGTGCGCGCCGGCGCGATCTGCTTGACGAACAGATCCGGGGTCACGTCGAACGAGGCGTACTGGATCCCGATATGCGGATTGCTGTACTCGATCGTGAAGCTCACCTTGAATCCGTCGTACGGCAGAGCGTGGAGCTCGATCCCGTCCTCGCTGTAGCTCACCGGGGAGACGATGCGCAGGCATTTCGCCGGCACGCCCTGGTTCTCGACGCCCGCCTTCTGGAGGGCGTCGACGAAAGGAGCGCAGCTCCCGTCGCGCGGCTCGGGCGGCTCGTCCGAATCGATGTCCACCCGGAGGTTGTCGATCTGGAGCCCCGAGGCCGCGGCGAGGATGTGCTCGACGGTGTGGATCATGACGCCCTTGGCCGCGAGCGTCGTGTTGCGGCGGATCTCGCCGCTGTGTATCGACTCGACCTTCGCCGGAATCTCGACCGGCGGGTCGAGGTCCACGCGGCGAAAGACGACGCCCGTATAGGCCGGCGCCGGATGGAAGACGACCTTCACCCGTTTCCCCGTGTGGAGCCCCGTGCCCTCGTACGCGAAGGGCGTTTTTATCGTCCGCTGCTGGCGAACCACTATTTCCTCTTTTCGAGATCCTCTACGCGCTTCGCGAGCTCCTTGACGTCCCGGAAGAGCTCGGGGAGGCGCGCCCAGAGGGCGTATATCTTGCGGGCGCACGAATGCTCGCGCGCCGGATATCCGGACACCTTCGTATTCGCCGGCACCGATTTCGTGACCCCTCCCTGCGCCCCCACCATGACGTTATCCCCGATGTTGATGTGCCCGACGAGGCCCGCCTGCCCCGCGAGCGTGACGTTCTTGCCGATCAGCGTGCTCCCCGAAACTCCGACCTGCGCCGCGAGTATCGAGTGCTCGCCGATGACGACGTTGTGCGCGATCTGCACGAGGTTGTCGATCTTGGCCCCGCGCTTGATGAGCGTGACCTCGGTCGTCGCGCGGTCGATCGTCGTGTTGGCGCCGATCTCGACGTCGTCCTCGATCCGGACGACGCCGATCTGCGGAATCTTCCGGTTGGCTTCGCCGTCCTTGGCGTAGCCGAAGCCGTCGGCCCCGATGACGCAGCCCGCGTGGAGGATGACCCGGTCCCCGATCTCGCAGCGCTCGCGGACCGTCACGTGCGGATAGAGCAGGCAATCGGCGCCGATAGAGGCGTCGTCCAGCACGCAGACGAGCGGCAGGATCGTCGTCCGGTCGCCGATCCGGACGTTCGCTCCGACGTAGCAGTAGGCGCCGATCGAAACGTCCGCGCCGATCGAGGCAGTCGCCTCGATCATCGCCGTCGGGTGGACGCCGCGCAGGCGCTGCCCCGGCGTCTCGCCCGTGAAGAGCGAGATGACCTTGAGGAACGCGAGGTAGGGATTGGCGACCTTGATGACCGGCTTCGGCGACCCCCCGTTGCCCGCGGCGATCACGGCCGACGCGCGCGTCGTCGCGAGGTAGGAATCGTATTTCGGATTCGCGAGGAAGGTGATGTCCCCTTCGTGTGCTTCCTTGATCCCCGCCACGCCGGTGATCTCGACGGACGCGTCTCCGACGACCTCGCCGCCGACGAGACGCGCCAGCTCAGCCAACGAGTATGAGACCATGGTCTCGAATCCCTTCCTTCGCTCGCCGGTCCGCGAGCCGCGGGCGGCGCGAAGCGCCCCCGCGCGAGACGCTACTGGGCTTTCTGCATCTGCTCATCGAGGAGCTTCGTCACGCGCTCGGTGAGATCGAGCGCCTTCTTCGCGTACACGATGTTGCCCTGAGCCGCGTCGAAGATCACGGAGTAGCCCTCTTCCTCGGCGAGCTTGGCGATGACGCCGTTGATCTTCTCGACGATCGGCGCCGTGAGCTCCTTGTTGCGCTTCGCGGCGAGACCCTCCTCGCTGAAGGTTTCGCTCATGTACTTGTTGTAGTCCGCGACCTTCTTGTCGAAGGTCTGTCTCTTCTCGGCGAGCTTCTCCTCGCTCAGCATGAGGCTCTGGCTCTGGATCTCCTCGCGCAGCCGCGCGAGCTCGGCTTCGAGGTCGCTCTGTTTCTTCTTCCAGGCCTCGACCTCTTTCTTGTATATCGCCTCCGCGTCGATCGTCTCTTTGTACTCGGCGAAGATCTTCACGGTGTCGATGTACCCGATCTTGACCTCTTCCGCCCGGAGCGCGAGGGGCGCGAGCTGGGCCGCGAGGAAACTCACGAGAACGAGAGCCGCTATACGCTTCATCTGGACTCCTCCTTTTTATTCGCGAACGAGAAATCGAGTAAATATAGCAATTTTTCCGCCCGGTGAAACCGTTTTTTAGAACATCGTCCCGAAGGTGAAATGCGGCTCCCAGGCGGGCCCCCCGACCTTGTCGAAGCCGTATCCGTAATCGAAGCCGAGGTTGCCGAGCCCGGGCATCTCGATCCGCACGCCGAGCCCGAGACCGCGGCGGAGGTTGAAGAGATCGGCCGAGCCGAAGCTGTTCCACGTGTTGCCGGCGTCGAAGAAGGCGAGTCCGTACACGGCGTCCGTGAACGGGAAGAGGATCTCGTGCGTAAAGGACGCCATGAACCTGCCGCCGACGTACGCGTCGTTCCCCTCGGGGACGACCTCGTAGAAGTCGTAGCCGCGGAGCGCGTAGCGCCGGTTGCCGCCGAGCCGGAACTTCTCGTAGTCCTGCACCTGATGAGGCCCCGTGTAGCCGTTGATCGCGCCGAGCTCCATGTTCATGTGGAAGGTGAACTTCCAGAAGAGGGTCCTGAACCACGACGTCTCGGCCATGTAGCGCATGAAGTTCACGTTCCCCTGCAGGATCCCGCCGCTGAACTCCGCGCTCAGGGAGTTGACGGAGCCCTTCGTCGGGTGCGCGGGATTGTCCGTCGAGTTGCGCGTAAGGCTCACGAGCAGGGCGCTCTTGATCTGCGGCCAATCCACGGTGCGGAGCGCGCCGATCTCGGGGTACAGGGTCGAGAAGTTGGAGAGCTCCACCTGCTCGATACGGTAGCTCGTGTAGAGACGCGTGTAGTCGAGCCACGGGAACGGCCGGCCGAGGGCGATCGATCCGCCCTTCCGGCGATCCGTGTAGTACTGCTGCTGCACGCGGTCCTGAATCCAGTTGTAGAGGGAGAGCGAGATCGTGTTTTTCGTCTCGCGGAAGTACGGCATCGTGTACTGGAGGCTGAAGCTCTGTCGGTACCTGCCGAACTCCCAGTCGACGGAAACGCCGTTCCCGCGCCCGAAGAGGTTGTTCTCCTGTATGCCGAAGAACCCCGAGAGCGAGTTGAGCTGCGAGAACCCGGCGCCGAAGCGGAAGTTTCCCGTCTGCTTCTCCTCGACGCCGATGAGAAGGTTGATGTCCCCCGCCTCGTTCGCCTGCTCGGTGTTCACCTTGGGCGGGCCCGCGAAATAGCCGAGCGCGACGATCTCGCGCAGGCTTCGCTGAACGTCGGTGAGTATGAACCGGTCGCCCGGATAGGTCTTGAGCTCGCGGCGGATCACCGTCTCGTAGGTCTTCGTGTTGCCCGTGATCTTGATCTCCTTGATCGAGGCGGGGTTCCCCTCCTCGATGCGGAGCGCGAGATCGATCCGCCGGTTGCGCACCCGCCTCGTCGGGACGATCCGGCTGTAGATGTACCCCTGCTC
>JAGUZZ010000134.1:0-2914 GCA_020060525.1 bacterium
CGCGACGCCCGCGGCGGACGCGCAGGAGGAGCCCCCCGGCGGCGCCGCCGACAGCACGCTGTATCGCGTCGACGCGGCGAGGCTTCGCTGGACGACGGAGGACGGCGAGCGCGTCATCTATCTCGAAGGGGGCGTGCGCATCGAGCATCAGACCACGACGATCACGAGCGCGTGGGGGAAGCACTATCCGTCCAGGCGTTACACCATGCTTCACGACAGCGTCCGGGTCGTCGACGGCACCGCGGTGATGACGAGCGACGAGGGGGAGTATTTCGGAGAGACGAACACGGTCGCGCTGCGCGGTTCGGTCCGCGTGCGCGACACCGGCTGGCACGCCCGCTGCGACCGCGCGACGTACGACCGAACGGCGCAGGTCGCCGTCATGACCGGCAATCTCAGCCTCGCCGACAGCACGCGGACGCTCTACGCCGACACGATCGTCTACGACCGCGCCCGCGAAACGGCGGACGCGCGCGGCCGTGTGGTGCTCCTCGACGAGAGCGAGGACTACTCGATCGCCGGGGCGCACGCCCGGTACGATCGCGCCCGACGGAGCGCGGTCGTCGACATCGATCCGGTGCTCACCTTCGACCTGCGCGCGGACGAGAAGGGGGTCGTCACGAGCCGCGTCATGCGGTTCGACGTCGACCGGAAGCTCGGCATCGCCGAGGGGGAGGTCCGGCTCGCGAAGGGAGAGACGAGGGCGAGCTGCGACAGCGCCGCCATCTACGACGAGGAGGGGAGGATCGAGCTCTACGGAAAGCCCGAGGCGACGAGCGGCTCCTCCTCGATGAGCGGCACGACGATGATCCTGCGGTACGACGACGACGCCGTAACGAGCATTCTCCTTCCCTCGGCGGGGCGCATCGCCGAATCCCCGCGCGAGGGCTCGCCGTGGCGGGACGATTCGTGGATCGAGGGGGATTCGATCGCCGTGCACCTCTCGAACGACCGCGTCGATTCGGTCAGGATCGGGCGCAACGCCCGCGCGATGTACTATCCGACCGAAGAGACGGAGCGGAAGGTGTCGAACAACTACTCGTCGGGCGAGCGGATGTTCTTCGATTTCCGCGGCGGCGAGCTCTCGTACCTGCGCATCGACGGGAAGGCGACGGGGCTCTACAAGTTCCTGAACCTCGGCGGAACCGAGACGATCGACAGCCTCGCCGCCTCGATCGACACCGCGCTCTCCTTCCGCGACTTCGAGAAGGCCGGCGAGAGCGTCCGGTACAACGCCGATACGATCGAATACTTCGCCGCGCGGGAGAGCATGGTCATGCGCGGAACGGCCGTGCTCAAGTATCAGGATTCGAGCCTCGAGGCGCGGCGCATCGACTACGACTCGCGCCTCAACATCATCGAGGCCACGGGCGACCCCGTTCTCGAGGAGGAGGGGCAGCGGATGTACGGGGCCGACATGGGGTACGACATGGACACCCAGGCGGGCGTCGTCGTGGACGGCTCGACGAAATACGATCAGGGCTATTACGTCGGGCGGAACATCTTCAAGGTCGGGAGCGACGTGCTCAAGGTGTACCGGTCGACCTATACGACGTGCGATCTCGCGCACCCGCACTATTCGCTGCGGGCGAACAAGATGAAGGTCTACATCGACGACAAGATCGTTTCGGGGCCGATCACCCTCCGCATCGGGGAGCTGCCGGTCTTTTACCTGCCGTTCATGGTGAACTCCCTCCGGCGGGACCGTTCGTCGGGGTTTCTCAGGCCCAACTTCGACATCGGCTTCGACAGCAGGGACGGACGCTTTATCCGCGGACTCGGGTACTACTGGGCGACGAACGACTACACCGATTTCACCGTCGTCGGCGATTTCAACGAGCGGCAGAACTTCCGGTTCAACGTGGCGAACCGGTACAAGCTCCGGTACGTCCTCGACGGCGACGTCCGGTTCGATTTCGTGCGGCAGCTCGATCCCCGCGGCGTCGAATGGCGCCTCGAATCGAACCATTCACAGACGTTCTCCCGAACGGCGAGCCTTCGCAGCCGGCTCTCGTTCGTCTCGAGCGACGAGGCGCAGCAGGCGATCAACAGCTCCTAGGACATGCAGCGGTTCATCGACCGCAAGATCTATTCGACGGCGAGCTACCGGCAGTCGTGGGGCGGAACGAGTCTCAGCCTCTCGGCGAGCCGGGACCAGAAGCTCGCCGTGCAGGATCCCAGAACGCCGTCCGTCACGATGACGCTGCCGAGCCTGTCGCTCGTCTTTCCGCGCACATCCCTCTGGTTCGGCGAGGCTCATTCGGCCTCCGAGCGGGGGGTGTGGGAGCGCGTGCTTCGCGAGATAACGTTCGCGCCGAACATCTCCGCCAACCACAGCCGGAGCGAGAGCGACGTGCAGAAACGCTCCGTCGTCTCGGCGAACTCAGGCGCGGGGTTCAGCCGCCAGCAGAAGCTCGGATTCCTCGACGTCAGCCCTTCCGTGAGCGTGCGCTGGAACTACCAGAAGGAGATCGAGAATTCGGTCGATACCGCGGGGACGGGCCTGACCTTCACGCCGGCGCGCGCGGAGTACCGCAACGAGGCGTCGATGAGCCTCTCCACGGGGGTCGGAACGAAGATATACGGCACCTTCCGTCCGCGCATCGGATCTCTCGCCGGCGTACGGCACACGCTGAATCCGGTGGTTTCGTGGCAGTACACGCCGAAGCTGAGCGAGAAGCAGCGCGCGTCGCAGCGCGTGTCGTGGGAGCTGCGCAACTCGATCGACCTGAAGCTGCTGAAAGGGGAGCAGGAGACGAAGCAGAACGGCGTTTTCACGTGGTACCTGAGCGGGTCGTACTATCCCGACAGCGCGTTCTCGGACGCGTTCTCGGACATTTCGAGCTCGATGCGGCTTCAGGCCGGGAGCCTGATATCGTTCAACCTCAACCAGACGTGGTCCGTCGAGCGCCGC
>JAGUZZ010000223.1:0-2650 GCA_020060525.1 bacterium
CCGAGAAACCCCGGCCCGAAGCGACGGAGGCCGCGAGCGCGTGGTAATCGACCTCGTCCCCGCGAAGCGGCGCGCGGAAGCCGACGACCTCGAAGCAGAAGATCGCGCGCGCGAGCGCGCCGGCGAGAACGATCGCGGCGAGGGCGAGCGCCGTTTTTCGGCTCATGCGGCGTATACCGATGACTTCGGCCATATCCATGTCGCGGGCGGATCGTCCCGGCGCCCGGCGCGCCCGCCCCCGCGCGCTCAGGAGACGACGAGCGAATGGAGAAGCGGAATCACGGCCTCGTGGCGTCCGGTGATCGCGACGGAGAGGCCCCCGAAGCCCGAGGGGCGCGCGAGCACGTTCGTGCGCGGCCGGTAGTGCTGGATCATGTCGAGGTTCGCCGTGACGAGACGGTCGAACGGCGCGCCGAGGTTGCGGGCGACGCTGAACGCCTTGAGAAACACCTCGGGGCAGATGACCGCGGAGCCCGCGTTGACGGCGACCCCTCCCGCGCGCCCGAGCCGCTCGACGCGAGAGGCGAATATCCGGAAATCCCGCGCGGAGAGCTCGCCCCACGCGGCGCCGTCGAACGAGGGATGCTGATGGAGGATGTCGGTGCCGATCGCGACGTGCACCGTCGCCGGAACGCCGAGACGGCTCGCCGCGGCGAGGATGCTGTACGCGGCGTGCGGCGCCGGGCCGCCGTCGAGGGCTCGCCCGAGCGACTCTCCGAGGCCGCGCCCCTCTTCCCTCCCCCGCCGGACGGCCTCGAAACATCCCTCCGCCGTCTCCCGCGCGAAGCCGAAGACGCCGCGATCGAGGTTTCGCGCGACGTCCTCTGACGTTTCCCCGAACGAAGCGATCTCGAAATCGTGTATCGCCGCGGCGCCGTTCATGGCGACCGCCGTGACGTATCCGCGGCGCATGAGATCGATCACGTACCGCGAGAGGCCGCACTTGACGACGTGCGCCCCCATCATCCAGACGATCTCGCGATCGCGCGCGGCCGCGCTCTCGCGGATCGAGCGAGCGAGCGTCTCGATCCCCCGCGCGGCCTCCCCGGAGAGCGGCTCCGCGCCCGCGAGAGGCGCCGAGCCGGCGATCGACGCGGGATCGCCGAAGTCGCGGATCGTCACCACGCTCCCGCGCTCTCGGATCGAGTTCGTCCGGACGCGGGAGAGATCCATTTCCTCGAAATCACTCGGCACCTGCGGGCAAATCCTTTCGCTCGATCGGGCGGTGCGGCTCGCCGCTCAAGCGGTACTCCTTGAGCACCGCTTCGAAGGCGCCGACGACGACCTTCGAACGCAGCAGCACGGGCATCTTGACCGTATCATCCGTTATCCATATTGTCAATTTGCCCTTGTTCTCGAAGATGCTCGTCGTCTGCAGCACCGGTTCGACCACGAGGCAATCGAACTCTCCCGCCGGCACCTTGACCCGCTCGCGCTTGAGGACCTTGATGAAGATCGGGTAGTTCTTGCCGTCGGTGTGGTTGGCCATCGCGATCGCGTCTCCGACCTCGAGCCGAAGGGTTCTCGCGTAGTAGAGGGCGCTCAGGAAATCCTGCGTGTTGGGCGGGATGGGAACCTGTTTGTCCGGGTAGATCGCGACGTGGGCGCGCTGATCGAAGATGACCTTCGTGTCCCTCTTGAACTTCCCCTCGCGCAGATGCTTCTCGAAGCTCAGGCTGTAGAGGTTGTCGTAGTCCATGAAGGAGTCGTGCCGGTCGCGGACCTTGAAGATCCTGTCGAACGCCTTGTTCGTCCGCGCCGTCGAGATGATGTGGTAGGCCCGCACGGTGTCGAAGGTGGCGATGTTCTTGATTTCGAGCGTCGCGTCCCCCGCGTAGATGAGCCCGTATTGAATGGCGAACGTGAGAAGCTCTCCCTCGCCGAAGGGAACGATCTCGGGAAAACGATGCACGATTCTATACCCGTCGAGCCCCGCGTTCCGCGCGGCCTCGTCGTTTTGCGCCTGCTGCGCCATTGCGTCCCCCGCCGGCGAAAGACCCGGGAGCCCGATATGACCCCAAAAGAGGACGAAAGCGAGGACGGCGATGGCGACGGGACGCGGCGATACGCCTAATATTTTACTTTCATTCATTCTAATATCTCATTTCTATCATTAATGTTATCGCGGCGTTAATCAGAAACGCTCCTTTCGCGCGAGACTTCTCGTAAGGGTATCATGCAAGCGCCGTGCACGTATCCGGAAAATCGTCATCGCCGGCCGCCCCTCGCCGCGTCCGCGTTCAGAACCGCCCGGTAGAGCTCGAGCGTTCGATCGACGGTTATCGAGATGTCGAACAGGGCGGCCCTCGCCCTCCCGGCCTCCCCCATCCGCCGACGGAGATCCGGATCGGCGAGGAGCCTCTCGAGCGCCCCCGCGAGCGCCCCCGCGTCCCCCGGCGGCACGAGGATCGCGCACTCGGGCGAAACGGCCTCGGGTATCCCCCCCGTATCGCTCGCGACGACGGGAAGGCCCGAGGCCATCGCGGCGAGGAGCGCGGTCGAGAGGCCCTCCTCGAGAGACGGGAGAGCGAATATGTCGAATGAGCCGAGCGTCTCCTCGAGCGGCAGGCCCCGCCCCGCTATGATCACCGAATCGCCGAGCCCGGCCCGCGCGGCACGCTCCGCGAGTCGCGGCCCGAGGCGCCCCTCG
>JAGUZZ010000249.1:0-2552 GCA_020060525.1 bacterium
CCCCCCGCGCCGCGCGTGAAGCCCCGCCCGCAGAGGCGCGAGCGCCTGCGGCGGACGCGGCTCTATCTCCCCGGCAACACCCCCGATCTCATGCTCAACGCCGGACTCTTCGGCGCGGACGAGGTCATCCTCGACCTCGAGGACTCGGTCGCGCCCGCCGAGAAGGACGCGGCGCGCGTCCTCGTGCGGAACACGCTTCTCTGCGTCGATTTCGGGGACGCGGAGCGGCTCGTTCGCGTCAATCCGCTCGAGACCCCGTACGGCCGGGCGGATCTCGAGATGATCGTCCCCGCGCGGCCCGATATGCTCCTCATACCGAAATGCAACGAGGCGAAGGATATCGCCGATATCGAGACGATCGTCGCCGCTCTCGAGAAGAAGCACGGCATCGAACCGCCGCTCCTGTTCATGCCGCTCATCGAGACCGCGAAGGGCGTGCTGCACGCGCACGAGATCGCGGCCGCGAGCGACCGCGTCGTGGCGATATGCTGGGGCGCCGAGGACCTCTCGGCCGATCTCGGCGTCGAGCGCACCAAGGAGGGGCGCGAGAGCTTCGTCTCGCGCGGCCTCATCGTCCTGGCGGCGAAGGCGGCCGGCGTGCAAGCCCTCGACACGGTTTTCTCCGACGTGCGCGACACGGCCGGCCTCCTCGAGAGCACGAGAGAGGCGATCGGCCTCGGCTTCGAGGGGAAGGGCGTCATCCATCCGGGGCAGATCGGGCCCATTCACGACGCCTTCGCCCCGACGGCCGAGCGGATCGAATACGCGCAGAAGGTCGTCGCGGCGATAGAGAAGGCGCGGGCGCGGGGGAGCGGCGTCGCAGCCCTCGGCAGCAAGATGATCGACGCGCCCATCGAGGCGAGGGCTCGGAAGATTCTCGCGCTCGCCTCCTCCCTCGGCCTCATCGACGCGAAGAGGGAAGGTGGCGGGGAATGAAAACGGTGAAGAACGCGATCGGGCGCTTGGTGCCCGACGAGCTCGACGGCCGCTCGCTCAGGCCCTTCGCCGGCGCGTGGGCCGATCACGGCGGCGGGCGAAAGGTCGGGCCGCCGATCCGCTCCGTCGCCGATTACCGAAACAAGCTCCGCGCCTCGCTCGACGAGGCGATCGACGCGTGCGATATCCGGAACGGCATGACGATCTCCTTTCACCACCACCTGCGCGACGGCGACTACCTCGTGAACATGGTCGCCGAGAAGCTCGCCGCCCGCGGCTTGCGGGACCTCGTCTTCGCCCCGTCGGCTCTCTTCCCCGTGCACGAGCCGCTCGTGGGCCATATCGAACGCGGCCTCGTCTCGCATATCGAGGGCTCGATGAACGGCCCGATCGGGCGCGCCTGCTCCCTCGGAAAGATGAAAAAAACCGCCGTGCTGCGCTCGCACGGCGGGCGCTACCGCGCGATACAGGACGGCGACCTTCACATCGACGTCGCCTTCATCGCGGCGCCGGCGGCGGACGCGTTCGGCAACGCGAACGGGCGGTCGGGGCCGTCGGCCTGCGGACCGATCAGCTTCGCGCTCGCCGATTCCCTCTACGCCGACACGGTCGTCGTCGTCACGGACAATCTGCGGCCTTTCCCCGTGCTTCCGTGGGTGATCAAGGGCGGCAACGTCGACCACGTCTGCGTCGTCGACAAACTCGGGGATCCCGAGAAGATCGTCTCCGGCACCACGAAGATCACGCGCAGCCCCACCCGCCAGCTCATCGCCAAGTACGGGGCCGAGCTCGTGCGCGACGCTGGGCTCCTCGACCGGCCGGGGTTCACGTTTCAGGCGGGAGCGGGGGGCGTCTCCCTCGCCTTGGTCCAGTATCTCGCCGAGATCATGCGCGCGAAGAAGGTCAAGGCGGTCTTCGCCCGCGGCGGCTCGAACGAGATCCTCTGCGGGCTCCTCGAGGAGGGGCTCGTCGAGTACATCCTCGACGGTCAGGCGTTCGACGCGAAGGGCGTCGCCTCCCTCCGCGACAATCCGCGGCACGTCGAGACGGACCCCTTCACCTCGTACTGCTATCACGCGAAGGGCAATTTCGCGCCGATGGTCGGCGTGTCGATCCTCGGCGCGACCGAGATCGATCTCGATTTCAACGTCAACGTCAACACGCATTCGGACGGCTGGCTGCTGCACGGCATCGGCGGCTTCACCGACGCCTGCGACGCGGGGATCACGATGATCACGGCGCCGCTCGTGCGGGGACGGCTCCCGATCGTCGTCGAGAAGGTGACGACGGCGACGGCCCCCGGCGAGATGATCGACGTCGTCGTCACCGAGCGCGGCATCGCCGTGAATCCGAAGCGGCGCGACCTCCTCGACGCGCTCAAGGGCTCGAAGCTGCCGCTGCGGACGATCGAGGAGCTTCACGACCTCGCGATCGGCATGACGGGGGCGCCTCGCGCGCCCGAGTTCGAGGATCGCGTCGTGGCCCTCGTCGAGTTCCGGGACGGCACGATCATCGACACGGTTCGACAGATCGCGGTTCGACGCTGAACAGGAAGGGAGCGGGATCCGTCGTATGGGTAACGGAAAGGGACCGGGCGATTTTGTCTCCACGCCGGC
>JAGUZZ010000341.1:0-4998 GCA_020060525.1 bacterium
GCGGCCTGCCATTCGCTCATCGAGGACGGCGCCGTCGCGCTCGAGGAGGGGATAACGAAGGTCGTTTTCGACACCGCCATGGGGAGCGTTCCGCTCGAGGTTCACGCGCGACGGACGAGCAGCGGCCTCGCCGTCGAGAAGATCATGATGAATCAGGCCCTGCACGGCTTCCGCTACGCGGATATCACGGCTGCCGAAATCGCCTCCGTTCTCGGCATCCCGGCGCGGGAGATCGCGGGGACGGGGCTTCCGCTGATGATCGCCTCGCAGGCGCTCGATTGGCTCATCGTCCCCGTGAAGAGCAAGGAAACCATCCTCGATATGCATCCGGATCTCATCAAGCTCGCGAGGCTCAACCGGCGCCACGGCGTCATGACGAATCACGTTTTCACGCTCGACACCTTCGACTCGAACGCAATCGCCTACGCGCGGCACTTCGGCCCCGTCATCGGGATCTGGGAGGATCCGGCGACGGCCGTCGCCGCCGGCGTTCTCGGCACGTACCTCCTGCAGCACGGCGTGACCACGGCCGGCTCGATGCTCATGCAGCAGGGCAAGGAGACCGACAGCCTCGCCGAAGTGCTCGTCGAGATCGAGAGCCGGGACGGCGCCGTGACCGCCATGCGGGTCGGCGGCAAGGCGACGACCTCGATCACGCAGGCGGTCCGCGTCGAGAGCGACGCGATCGTCGTCGCGTGACACTGCGGCGCCCGGAGGCGCCGCGACATCCGCATTTTCCCCCGCGTGCGATACCACTATTTTCGTTGAAAATCAATCGGTTATCTGGTACAATTCGCACCGAATAATAGTTATTGAGCGTTTCCACAAGCGGGGGACTCCATCCGTATCATCGGAGGTCGATCATGCCGAGGTTCGACGCCAAAGCCGCCCCTGGCGTTTGCGTCTTGATCTGCGCCGCAATCGCCATCCAGCTCGTCGCGCTCCTCGCGCCGGGCGTCGCGTTTGCGAGGGCCAACATCCGCGCCGCGTTCTTCGTCATCTATCCGGGCGCGGTCGGCTCGAGGCTCGACAACCTGCCGAGCATCACCGGACACTGCGGGATATGCCATTACCGCTTCTCGGGAGGCGGGACCCGCAATCCCTACGGAATCGCCGTCGGAAACGCGCTGCCGGGCTATCCGAACACCGACGCGGGGCGCCAGGCGGTCATACTGAGCCTCGACGGCATCGACCAGGACGCCGATGGATACATCACGAACGTCGAGGTCACCGACCTCGCGAACTACAGCAACACCCCGACCTTCCCGGGCCTCACGGCCTCCAACGTCGGTCTCATTTCAAACGTCGATCCGGCCGACGTCCTCCCCTACCTCACGCCGACCGCCGCCATGGACGTCACTCCTCCGTCCGTAACGGTGCTCTCGCCGAACGGCGGACAGAGCTACAACGCCGAATCGACGCAGCTCGTCACGTGGACCGCGACTGACGCGAGCGGCATCGCGAGCATCGACATCTACTTGAGCGACGACGGCGGTCTGACCTTCCGCGCGATGCTCGTCGCCGAGCCGCACGACGGCGAGCAGGCGCTCTTCATTCCGAACTACCCCGGCATCGAGAACCGCATCATCGTCTCGGCCCTCGACAACGCGGGAAACCGCGGCTTCGACGCGAGCGACGGCGACTTTACGATCGTCGCGACCCCGCCGGGTCTCGTGCCGACGACGCTCCGCGACGTCGAGCTCGCGGGCTCCCAGCCGCACGACGCCCGCATCTTCGGCGACGCCGACGCCGAGTGCGCCTCCTGCCACGGCAACTACGACACGAACGTCGAGCCGTGGTTCAACTGGCGGGGCGGCATGATGGCGCAGGCGATGCGCGATCCGCTCTATCTCGCGTGCCTCGCCATCGCGGAGCAGGACGCGCCGTCGGTGGGAGATCTCTGCCTGCGGTGCCACTCGCCGGCCGGCTGGCTCAGCGGCCGCTCGTTCGATACGGGCGGCGGCATGATCACCGCCCACGACCGGCAGAGCGTCCAATGCAACTTCTGCCATCGCATGGTCGATCCCGACTACAAGCCGGGAACGAGCCCGCCCGAGGACGAGGCGATACTCGCGGCGCTCATCGCGATCCCGTACGTGTCGGCGAACGGCGAGTTCGTGGTCGACCCGGCGCAATCGCGGCGCGGCCCCTACGACGACGCCGTCGCGCAGCATCCGGTGACCGTCTCGCCCTTCCACCGGAGCGCCTCGCTCTGCGGCACGTGCCATGACGTGAGCAATCCGGTGTACGTCAAGGGCGCCGGGGACAACGAGTACGCCCCGACCGACTTCGACGCCGCGCATCCGGACCTCGATCTCAGAAATCAATTCCCGATCGAGCGCACCTTCAGCGAATGGACGCAGAGCGAATACGCCGCGACGGGCGTCTACGCGCCGCAGTTCGCGGGCAACAAGCCGGACGGCATCGTCTCGACCTGCCAGGATTGCCACATGCGCGACGTCGCCGGCGCCGGCGCGAACGTCGAGGGAACGCCCGTGCGGCAGGACCTCCCGCTCCACGACCAGATGGGCGGCAACCATTTCATACCCGACGTGCTTCCCCATTTCTTCCCGGCCGAGGTCGACGTCGCTCAACTCCAGGCCGCGAAGCAGCGCGCGATCGACATGCTGCAGAAGGCCGCGACGATGACGCTCGAAGCGGCCGTCGTCGGCGTCAACCCGACGGTCAGGGTCGCCATCATGAACGAGACGGCGCACAAGCTGCCGTCGGGCTACCCGGAGGGCAGGCGCATCTGGCTCAACGTACGGGCCTACGACGAGAGCGACGCCCTCGTGTACGAATCGGGCGCCTACGACGCGTCGACGGGGATCCTCACGCACGACGCCGACGCCAAGATCTACGAGATCAAACCGGGCATCTCGTCGCGGCTCGGCGCCATCGTCGGGCAGCCGGCGGGGCCGTCCTTCCACTTCGCGGTGAACGACACGATATTCTACGACAACCGGATACCGCCGCGCGGATTCACGAACGCCGCCTTCGCGGCGATACAATCGCCGCCGATCGCCTACAGCTACGAGGACGGGAGCTACACGGACGTCACCGAATACACCCTTCCTCCCGAGGCGGTCTTCATCCGGGCGACCCTCTACTACCAGTCGACCTCGAAGGAGTACGTCGAGTTTCTCCGGGACGAGAACGTGACGAACTCCGCCGGCGACGACCTCTACGCGGCGTGGGTCGCGCAGGGTCGTGCCGCGCCGGTGGCCATGGTCACCGACACGATCCGCATCACGCCGACGGGCGTCGAGCCGAGGCCGCAGTTCGTGTACGCCCTGCATGCCGCCTACCCGAACCCGTTCAATCCCGTGACGCGGCTCGACTTCGAGCTCGCCGCGCGCGGCCGGATCTGGATCAACATCTACGACGCGAGCGGCCGCCTCGTGAGGGCGCTCGTCGACGAGACGAAGTCGGCCGGCAGACACACGGCGTTCTGGGACGGCGCGAACAACGCCGGCACGCGGGTCGCCTCCGGCGTCTATTTCTTCAAGATGAAGAGCGGGGGCTTCGAGCAGGTTCGCAAGGTCGTGATGCTGCGGTAGTCCGGCTGCCGGGGGATGCGCCCGGCGGTCAGGAACGAGTCCTCGGAGAAGCGACCGCCTCGATGAGAGCGTCGAGGCGGTCGGGGTAGGTTTCCATCGAAATGTTCCGCTCGGCCCAGGCGCGCGCGCCGCGGCCGAGCCGCGCCGCCTCCCCGGGATTTTCGAGAAGCCCCGCGATCGCATCCGCCATGCCGCCGGGGCGTTCCGCCTCGAGGTACTCGCGCCCGGACGCGAGCCCCATCCCCGCGACCCCCGCCGGCGTGCTCACGACCGGCGTCGACATCCCGGCCGCCTCCATCATGCGGATCCTCACCCCGCCTCCGAAGCGAAGAGGCAGGACCATGAGCGAGCAGCGTCCGAGATAGGGCCGTATGTCCTCGACGCCGCCCGCGAACTCGACCCCCGCTCCGGCGAGCGCCCGGACGCCCTCCCCCGCGCCGTGCCCGACGACGTCGAGACGGGCCGCCGGGTTCCTCCCGCGAACGAGCGGCCACACCTCCCGCAGGAAATACCGCAGGGCGTCGTCGTTGAAATCGGCGTGAAAGGCGCCGAGGAGAAGCACGCGGCCGCGCTCCCTCTCGAACGCCCCGGGCTCGAAGTACGAAAGGTCGAGAGCGAGCGGGAGCGCGCGGATCGTCTTGCCCGCCGCCGCGCGGTGATGTCTCAAGACGTCGGCGTCGGCCTCCGTGACGGTCAGTATCGTGTCGTAGCGCCCGTACGCTTCGAGCTCGATCCGCTCAGCCATCGCGGCGCGCGAGGCGGCGAGCATCCGGGGAAGGCCGGCCCTCGCGCGGGCGACTCGCCGGGGATGCACGGTGAAATCGAGATCCATCGTGACGAGCGCGAGACGAACGTCCGGCAGCGCCTCGGGCAAACGGTACAGGTGCCAGTAGGAGGCGAGCACGAGATCCGCGCGAACGTCCCGCGCGGCCTCGGCCACGAGATCGAGATATTCGCGGGGAGAGGCGTAGCTCACTTGCATCGGCACGCCGGAGAACACGGCCGCGGCGGCGTTTCTCGCCTTGTGCCACGCCCGGCGGGCGGCGCTTCGCTTGTTCGGAGCGAGTATGGCGCGGACGGCGATCCGGGGCGATTCGATCCCTCGGAGGCGCTCGAGCTGCCCGCGGTCGAGAGCCATCGTGGCAAGGACCACCTCGTGCCGGACGGAGAGGCCGTCGAGAAGGTTCATGATGAGGCGGTCGAGACCCTTGGTGACGGGCCAGGGGGCGTAGGAATTGGCGACGACGATCCTCACGCGCGGACTCCTCCCGGCGTTTCCGGGCCCCGTCTCGAACATCGCCGGACAGCGGCGGCGCCCATGCTAGCGATCCCGCCCTTTCGAGAAATGCCGGTAGAGGAGGTACGTGACGGCGTACGAGAGAACGAAGACGGCGCCCGGAACGACGATGCCGATGACGCTCATGATCCGTCCGATTCC
>JAGUZZ010000345.1:0-8390 GCA_020060525.1 bacterium
AAAAAAAATTGGTGGAGATGATCGGATTCGAACCGACGACCCCCTCGTTGCGAACGAGGTGCTCTCCCAGCTGAGCTACATCCCCACTCCGTGGTATAATATCGTTTTTCCGCGATGCGGCAAGGTATTTTATGGCGGAGAGAGAGGGATTCGAACCCTCGGAGCGGAAACCCGCTCAACGGTTTTCGAGACCGTCCCATTCAACCACTCTGGCATCTCTCCGCGCGATCCGCCTTTCCCGCGGCGCGGGCGCGCCGCTCCGCGGTCTATGTCTGGCGGAGAGAGAGGGATTCGAACCCTCGGTGGAGTGTTACCTCCACACACGATTTCCAATCGTGCCGATTCAGCCAGCTCTCGCATCTCTCCGTCGATCGTCGTCCGTCCTCAGCCCTTCGAAAAACTTCCTCAAGAGCGAGAGGCTCTCGGCCTCCCGCACGCCCCCCGCCGTCTCCACGCGGTGCCCCATGACGGAGGAGCGGTGAAAATCGTCGATCGAGCCGCAGGCCCCGCTCCGCGGCTGCCGCGCGCCGTAGACGACGCGCGCGACGCGCGCGAGGAACATCGCCCCGAGACACATGTGGCACGGTTCGACGGTCGCGTACACGACGCAGCCGTCGAGGCGCCAGTCTCCGAGCTTCCTCGACGCGCTCTCCATCGCGACGAGCTCGGCGTGCGCCGACGCGCACGCGCGGGACTCGACGCGGTTGTATCCCCTGCCGATGACGCGATCGCCGCTCACGACCACCGCGCCGATCGGAACCTCTCCGCGGCGGAGCGCCTTCTCCGCTTCGCGGAGCGCGGCGTCCATCCACCGCTCGTCGCTCATCTCGTCGAACCGACGCGACGAGGGAGCGCGTCGACGAGCACCTCGAGGACGATCTGCGCGACCTCCTCGAACGGAGGCGCCGAGTATACGTCGCGTCCCGTCCCCGACACGCCGGCGACGCGGCGGTCTATGCCGCCGGTCGAGATCACGTCGCGGTTCTCGCTCCTGACCGCCTCGCGGAAGTTCTCGTCGCTCGCCTCCCAGAGGATCGTTCCCGTGCCGAGATCGAGGAGCGCGAGCGTCGCGCCGACCTGCGTCACGGAGCTCGTCGCCGTCTCGCGATAGTCGGCCTCGTCCTTGTGCCACAGGTACACGTGCGGCAGCAGCAGCACGTCGACGTTGAGCGCCGTCTTGAGCTGCGTCAAAAACTCCTTGTCCACGGCGCGCTTCGACGTCCAGCCTTCCTTGAAGGACGTCCAGCGGTCGCCGAGGCCGGCCCGCGTGACGGCCGTCTGGAACTGATCCGACGAGAGGAAGCGGTAATCTCCCCTTTCGGAGAGCAGGCCGGAGAGCGCCTTGTTCATGATCCGTTCCGACTGGCGGTCCGGATCCTCGCCCTTCGGCACCGAGCTCGCGAAGGGCGCGATGAGCACCGCCGAGACCTTGTTCGGCTCGAACGAAGGATCGGAAACGACCTTCGACGGATGCGCCGGCTTGCAACCGGCATGGATGACGACGGCCAACAGCGCCGATATCGCTAAGTGCCGTACCATGATACACTTCCTTGAAGAAGCCGCGGAACGACAGCTACCCCATGGGCAACACTATATATAACAGGGAGTTTTGAGCCGTGTCAATACGGAAAAGCCCGCGAGGCCCCCGGTCATCGGTCGAATGCGTCCGCCGCCGCCGGGAAGCTCGAACGAAGCGAGACGTTGCGGCGCCTGCCGCCCTCCCGCCACTCGACCTCGACCTCGACCGTTTTCATGACGCCGCGACCCGACGCGTCGATCGCGTCCGCTATCGTGACGGTCCGCCGGTAGGCGGCGTACTCGACCGCTCCTCCGTCGACCTGTCCGTAATCCTCGTCCGGGAAGCTCTCCTCGTTCACGTCGCCGAGCAGCATCGCCTCCATGATCTGCGACATGCGCTCCTCGGCGAGACTCGTCGCGACGACCGTTTTCTTGGTCGCTGCCTCGGAGCTCATGACGCCGAACATGACCTGCGTGAGAGTGAAGCACCCGACGGCGAATATGGCGATCCCGACGAGCACCTCGATGACGGTGATTCCGATCGCGCCTTTTATCGTCTCGATGATCCGCATACTCGCCTCCCGGGCGACACGGGAGGCCTACGCGAGATGCGTACCATCGCGGGCGGGCTGTTTATAACGTTTTCCGCATCAGCCGGTTGCGCTCCCCGGGCGGGCGCCGCCGGAGCGCCGCCGGGCGTTTCAATATGCAAGCGCGGATCGCAAAACGGGCGCCGCGCCCGCGGCGTATTCCGTTGAAACGATTGTCATTATGAGGCACAAAAGGAAATCCCCGGCTCCTTCGAGGAACCGGGGATTCTCATGCGCCTCTGCGCTGAGCGATCAGTGCTGGAGACCGGGGACGAACGAAGATCCGGCCTCGCGCGAGAGGAGATACTGCCAGTTCTGCTCGATCCCCTCGGCCACGAGCCGCTGCTCCTCTTCGCTCAGGTGGCGGAAACGCCCCTGCGCCATGATGTAATCCTTGACCGGCGTCGGCTCGAAATCCTTCCACACCTTCCACGTCCTGCCGTTGTCCGTGACCTCGACGAGCGGAAAGACCTTGGAGGTCACGGCCTGGCGCGCCATCGAGACCGAGAGCTCGGGCGCGAGCTTCCAACCGGTCGGACAGGGCGCGAAGACGTGCAGGAAGCGCGTCCCCTTGATCTCGCGGGCCTTGCGGAACTTCTCGATGAGATCGTTCGGGTACGCCACCGACGCCGTCGCGATGTACGGAATCGAGTGCGCCGCCATGATGTCGATCATCTTTTTCTTCGGGCGCTTCTTCCAGTGGACGCCGGGCGTCGTCGTCGTCCACGCCCCGACCGGAGTCGAGGAGCTGCGCTGGATGCCCGTGTTCATGTAGGCCTCGTTGTCGTAGCAGCAATAGATGATGTCCTCGTTGCGCTCGGCAGCGCCCGAGAGCGCCTGAATGCCGATGTCGAACGTGCCGCCGTCGCCGGCCCACGCCATGACGACGGTCTCCGTGTCGCCGCGCATCTCGAGCCCCGCCTTGAGACCCGAGGCGGTCGACGCCGCGGCCTCGAACGCCGTATGGAGGATCGGCACCTTGAGAGAGGAGTGCGGGAACGGGCCGTCGATCACGGACCAGCAGCAGGCCGGCAGCACGAGCGCCGTGCGGGGCCCGAGCGCCTTGAGGGCGAACCGCATCGCCTGCGTGGCGCCGCATCCCTGGCAGGCCAGGTGGCCCGAGGTCATGAGCTCGGGGAGCGGGATCTTTGGCGCGTTCATATCTTCACTCCTATCCAGTTGATGTCGGGCTCGAGGTTCGTTCCCTTGATGAGCTTCTCCGCGATCGTCCGGATGACCGCGGGCGTCACGTCGCGCCCGCCGAGCCCCGTGATGAAGCCCGTGACCGGCACGTCCGTCCGCCCGTAGAGGGCGCTCTTCACTTCCTGATAGAATATGCCGTGGTGGCCGAACGATATGTTCCGGTCGATGACGCCGACCCGCTTCGCCTTCGAGAGCGTCGCGATCACCTCGTCGAACGGGAAGGGCCGGAAGACGCGCACCTTGAGCGAGCCGATCTTGACCCCCTCCTCGCGCATCGCGTCGACGACGGCTCGCGTCGTCGAGGCGACGGTGCCCGAGGTGACGAGGATATAGTCGGCGTCCTCGCAGCGGTAGGGCTTCACGATGCCGTAGCCGCGGCCGAAGCGCTCCTCGAACTCCTTGTCCGTCCGCTTGATGACCTCCCGGGAATCCTCCATCGCCTTCTCGATCATGTAGCGCAGCTCGAAGTATTCCGACGGGCTCGCGAGGTTGCCGAACGAGTGCGGATCGGCGACGTCGATCTTCCTGGCGGGACGGTACGGCGGCAGAAACGGCCGCACCGACTCGGGCTCGAGGATGTCGACGATCTCGAAGGTGTGCGAGAGGAAAAGGCGTCGAGGACGATCATGACCGGCAGCATCACCGTTTCGGCGATCTTGAACGCCTGGACGATCGTGTCCTGCACCTCCTGATTGCTTTCGCAGTAGATCTGGAGCCAGCCGGTGTCGCGCTGGGAGAGAGAGTCGTTCTGATCGGTCCAGATGCTCCACGGCGGCCCGACGGCGCGGTTGACGTTCGACATCACGATCGGGAGCCGCGCCCCGACGGCCCAGTGGATGATCTCGTGCATGAGCAGAAGCCCCTGCGACGAAGTCGCCGTGAAGGTCCGCGATCCGGCGGCCGAGGCGCCGACGCACGCGGTGAGGGCCGAGTGCTCCGATTCGACCGCGATGAACTTCGCGTCGAGCTCCCCGTTCGCGCACATCTCGGACAGAAGCTCGACGACCTGCGTCTGCGGCGTGATCGGGTAGGCGGAGATGACCTTGACGTCGGAGGCCCTCACGCCGTAGCTCACGGCGTGATTCCCCATGATGACCTTCTTCATTTGCCCTCCTCCCGCGTCGAGATGGCGTTGCGCGGGCATTCGATGACGCAGACGAGGCAGCCCTTGCAGAAATCGTAGTCGAACTCGTACTCGTTCTCGAGGCGCCGCACGGCGACGTCGGGGCAGTAGACCCAGCAGTTGTCGCAGAAGTTGCAGACGCCGCACGAGAAGCAGCGGTCCGCCTCGCGGCGGAGCATCCGGTCGTCGTAGCCGGTGTGTATCTCGCGGTATCCCGCGAGCGCCTCGTCGAGCGGGATGCGCGGCACGAGAACGCGCTTGCCCTTCGTGAAGTAGGCGGTGTTGATATTTTCGATGCTGATCGTGCGCGGCTCCTCGACCGCGGGCTCCGGCTCGCCGGAGAGCATCCGGGCGATGCGCTCGGCGGCCTTGCGCCCCGCGGCGACCGCTTCGACGACGCTCGCCGCGCCCGTCGCGACGTCGCCGCCCGCGAAGACCTTCTTGCGAGAGGTTTCCCCCCACTCCCCCTTCGTCGCGACGAGGTTGCCGTCGCGCTCGAGGAGCTTCGCGTACGGGGCGTCGTCGGCCTCTTCGCCGATCGCGGTATAGAGCGTGTCGACCGAGAGCGCGAACGACGCGTCGCCGTCGGGGACGGGACGGCGGCGGCCCGATTCGTCCGGGTCGCCGAGCTTCATCTGCTGAAAATGGACCGTGAGCGGGCCGGATGCGCCGCGATCGATGCTCTTCGGCGCCGCGAGGAAGCGGAACTTCACGCCTTCGTGCTCGGCCTCCTCGATCTCGTCCTTGATCGCCGGCATCTCGTTCATCGTGCGGCGGTAGACGACGGTGACCTCCGCGCCGGACCGGCGCGCGCAGCGAGCGACGTCCATCGCCGTGTTGCCGCCGCCGACGACGGCGACCGAGCGGCCCGGATTGACCGTTTCGCCGCCGTTCACGCGCCGCAGAAAATCGAGCCCCCGCTCGACGCCGCGGCCGTCCTCGCCGGGAACGCCGAGGGGGCGGCTGCGCGAAAGCCCGACGCCGACGAAGACCGCGGCGAACTCCTTCTCGAGCTTCGCGAGATCGACGTCGCGGCCGAGCGCGGAGCCGGTCTTCACCGTGATCGGGCCCGACTCGACGATCTGCTCGACGACCCGGTCGAGCACGTCGTTCGGGAGCCGGTACTCGGGGATGCCCCAGCGCAGCGTGCCGCCGAGCGACGGGGCCGCCTCGAAGATCGTGACGGGGTATCCCCGCCGCGCGAGGTAGTACGCCGCGGAGAGGCCGGCGGGACCTCCGCCGACGACCGCGACCTTTTCCTTCTTCGTCGCGGGGGCCTTTTTCATCCAGCCCGGATTGTCGAGACCGCGGTCGCCGATCGAGCGCTCGATCGCGGGGATGTTGATCGCCTGATCGAAGTCCTTGCGCGTGCATTTCTCCATGCACGGATGGAAGCACACGCGGCCGGTGACCGAGGGCATGGGGTTCGCTTCCATGAGCTCGCTCCACGCCTCCTCGTGCCGCTCCTGCGTCACGAGGAAGATGTAGCGCTGGATATTCTCCATCGTCGGACAGCCGAGCCGGCACGGGGAGACCTTGAAATCGTAGTAGGGCCGGATGTTGCGCCACGAGCCGGTGAGATTGTAGGTCATGTCGGCGACCGACATGGCGCAGATCGGCATCTCCTTGAAGCTCTTGAAGATGATCTTCTCTCCCATGGACCCTCCAGCCTGTGCGTTGACGTGGAACGGCCGCGGGGCGGCGCTCGCGCGCGGCCCTATCGCTTCGACGCGACGATCAGGCTCTTGTACGCCTCCTCGGCGGCCTTCATGTTGTTTTCCTTGCGAACCGGCACGAACTCGGCGATGGCCTCGAGAACCGCGGGAAGGCCGATGAGCTTCGTCGCGCCCGCGAAGGCGCCGACGATCGCCGTGTTGACGATCGGCGCCGAGCGCGAGCCGAGGCCGTACTTGAGGGCGATCGAGTTCGCGTCGACGGTGGCGACGCGGAACTTCTCGCAGAGTCCGTTCCCGCACATGTCGCGGTTCGTGTTGATGACGATCCATCCGCCCGGCTTGAGACCGGCCGTGATGTTCACCGTCTCGATGAGCACGGGGTCGAGCACGACGAGATGATCGGGCTCGTAGATCTCGCAGCGCTCCCTGATCTCGCCGTCCGAGACGCGAGTGAACGACACGACCGGCGCGCCTCGGCGCTCGACGCCGAAGGCGGGAAACGCCTGCACGAACTTCTTCTCCCGAAAGAACGCGTCCGCGAGGATTTCGGACGCGATCACGGCGCCCTGACCGCCCCGTCCGTGGGTTCTGATCTCGATCATGCCCGTTCCCTTCGATGTGATTGTAAATTGATTCCGCGTACCGGGATACACCCTGCCCCGCACCGCCCTATCTCCCTTGGCTGCAACAATATGTAGCCTAATCGATGGGAAAGCGGGGGTCAAGGCCTATTTTATTATCCCGCAAAAATTAGTCTTTGGCGTTTTTCGGCGGGGAGAAGAAATCGCGCCCAGGAGGACTCGAACCCCCAACCTTCTGGTCCGTAGCCAGACGCTCTATCCAGTTGAGCTATGGGCGCACTATCGCTATCAGAAGCCGTCTATCGAGTCTTTCTGCGGCACGTGGGCGCCGCTGTCGCCGGGGGGCGGCGTTACTGCCGCCGCGCCCGACGCGCCGGAGGGCCGCTCGAGCACGAGCTCGATCCCTCCGACCACGGAGGCTAAAAGATTGTAAACGAGAACCCAGATGGCAACCACAATCGTCGCGAAAACCGCGTAGAAGATCGCGATCACGGGAACGAGCACGAACCCGAGCCCCCGCAGGAAGCCGAGCTCGCCGCCGAGCGACGGATCGTTCAGCGCGCTCGCGAGAAAGCCGAAGCTCGAGATGAGGAGCGCATAGAAAATCCCGATGATGACGCCGATGATGAGGAACAGGATGAAGGCGATCTTCAACGCGGGCCCGAGCGGCACCTTTTTCAGCACGTACGTATTCGCCACGGTTCCTCCTTTGCCGGTTGTGCCGGTACGTTCTCCTTATAGCGCCGGCGTCGGGGGTGTGTCAATCGAATCGGCGGCTCGCGGGGCGCTGCGTTTATAATGGCGGAGAGGGTGGGATTCGAACCCACGGCAGGGTTTTAGCCCTGCAATCGCTTAGCAGGCGATTGCCTTCGGCCTCTCGGCCACCTCTCCGCCCGCGTCGTCCGTATTTCGATTCTGGCGGAGGGCGAGGGATTCGAACCCCCATGGGCTCATCGCCCGGCGGATTTCAAATCCGCTGCCTTACCAGTTAGGACTAGCCCTCCAAAAAAAGTAACCTTCCGTCGAAAGAAGGCCGGTTTCAGTATATGCGCCGCGACGCCGGGTGTCAACGGAGGATTCCGCCGATATTCGCCCGCGACGCGCGCGGACGCGGCGGCGGGGCTTATCCCGCGGGCGGCGCACCCTCCGTTTCCCGCTCCTCCATCTCGCGGAGCCGACGCCGCATGCGGGCGCGCCGCGTGACGTACGCCGCGACGAGCAGGGCGGCCGCGGCGAACCAGTAGGGAGCCGCGTTGAGGATCACCCCCGGCGTCCGGTACCGCTCGTGCACGCTCACGTACTGTCGCGACGCGAAATCGTACGGCGTCACGCCGAAGGTCATGAGGAAGGCGTCCTCGAAATCCCCCCGGTCCCGCATGAACGCGGTGAGCGTCGGCAGAAACTCCGGAGCCTCGGCGAGCAGCGCGGTCACCGCCCGGTAGCTCAGGCCGTAGGCGAGCGCCGCGTCCTCGGACCGCCGCGGGAAGGCGCCCGAGAGCTCCTCGAGATACGGAAGCCTCCCGCGCCCGGCCAGCAGCATGAAGTTCCACTCGTCGGCGAACCGCCACTCCCCCGCCTGAATCATGGCGAGCCCTTCCATGAACCACGTCGGCGCGGCGGTCCCGCCCACCCGCTGCGCGAAGAGCAGATGCGAGAGCTCGTGCCGGACCACGGCGCGCATCCCCCGCGGCCCCGCGCT
>JAGUZZ010000347.1:0-5909 GCA_020060525.1 bacterium
GCTGCGGGCGGAGGATCTCGACGAGGAGAAGGCGCGGCTCATCGGCTCCGTCGGAACGGCGAGCGTGAGCCTCGCCCCCGAATCGGGGAGCGAGCGCCTCCGCTACCGCCTCGGCAAGCGGGTGCCGAACGAGCTCTACTTCAACGCCGCGGCCCGTCTCAGCGAAGCGGGCGTCCGGCAGTTCACGCTCTACCTTCTCATAGGCTTTCCGGGCGAGGACGCGGAAACGGTCGCCGCCACGAAGGGCTTCCTCGAGGGATTCCGTAAGGCGATCGGCGGACGCAGCTTTTCGGTCCACGTCAACGTGCTCGTGCCGAAGGCGTGGACGCCCCTCCAGTTTCACCCGATGCCCGACGAGCGGAGCCTCGAATCGCTCCAGAACGCCATGACGCGGACGATCGAGGGGGCCGGACTCCGGGCGAGGACGAAATCGGTCCGCTCCGCCGTGCGGCAGGCTCTCTTCTCGCTGGGGGACGAGCGGATCGGCCGGGCGGCCGTTCTGCACGTCGCCGCGGGGCTCGCGTGGAAAAAAGTGCTCGCGGCCTCCGGCGCGGATACGGAGTTCATCCGCGCGCGAAAAGGCCCCGAGACTCCCTTTCCGTGGGACGCGATCCCGGGGCCCGTGCGTCGAGGCGTTCTGTGGAAGCGGTTCGAAGCGATCTCCGCGGGAGGCCGGAACGGGGAGCCGTAAGGCGGGCGTCAGGCCTTTTTCACGGTGCCGCTCTTGATGCAGCGGGCGCACACATAGGCCCTTCCGGGCTTTCCGTCGATCGTGACGCGGATCTTCTGCAGGTTCGGAAGCTGGCGGCGCTTCGAGACGTTATGGGCGTGGCTGATTTGATTGCCGGTCATCGGCCGTTTTCCGCATATGGCGCATTCCTTGGACATGGTATCCTCCCGGTTGCCGAAAAGTGCACATAATCTAAGATAACCGGGGGCGAATGGCAAGGGGATAATGGAAACGGGCTCGCGGTCGTACGATCCGCTCCAGCAGAGCAGCCAGTTCATCAAAGGGGTCGGCCCGGCGAGACAGGTCTCTCTCGAACGCCTCGGCATACGGACCGTCGAGGACCTCGTCATGCATTTTCCGCGGGCCTATCTGGACCGGCGGAACCTCGTCCCCATCGGGCGGCTCGTGCCCGGGACGGAAGCGAACTTCACGGGGACGATCCTCGCCGTCTCGCCGCGCCGAGGCAGGCGCGCGCGGAGCATCCTCACCGTCGCGGTCGGCGACGAGTCGGGCGTCGTGAACCTCGTGTATTTCAACCAGCCGTACCTCGAGAAATATTTCCGGCAGGGGGAGCGCGTCGTCGTGAGCGGGGAGATGACGATATACCGCGGCACGCGCCAGCTCGTCTCGCCGGAATGCGAGGCGATCGGGAGCGATCTCACCGAATCGCTCATCCACGCGGGGCGCATCGTTCCCGTGTACCCCCTCACCGCGGGGATCTCCCAGCGCATGATGCGGCGGATCGTGCACGGGGCGCTCGAGAAATCGTCGGGCGCGGTTCCGGAGAACCTCACGAGCGCGCTCATGCGGGAGTTCGACGTGCCTCCGCGCGCGGAGGCGCTCGCCGCGATACACTACCCGGAGTCGCTCGAAACGCTCGAGCGGGCGAGACGCCGCTTCAAGGTCGAGGAGGTGTTCTTCCTCCACCTGCTTTTGCGCGAGCGGAGGGCGCGCGCGGGGCGCGAGCGCAAACGGCCGCCGGTTCCGCCGCCGCACCCGCTGCTCGAGCGCTTCGTCTCGGGTCTCCCCTTCGAGCTCACCGCGGCGCAGCGCCGGGTGCTCGGCGAGATCGCGGCGGACGCGGAGCGCCCCGCGGGGCTCAACCGGCTCATTCAGGGGGAGGTCGGATCCGGAAAGACCGTCGTGGGGCTCGCCGCCGCCATGCTCGCGATCGGCAAGGGGTATCAGGCCGCGCTCATGGCTCCCACCGAGATCCTCGCCGTGCAGCATTTCGAGCGCGCGCGCCTCTTCTGCGACCCTCTCGGCGTCCGGTCGACGCTCCTCATCGGGGCCATGCCGAAGGCCGAGAAGGCCCGCGCGCAGGAGGATATTCGCTCTGGATCGGTCGACCTCATCGTCGGCACGCACGCGCTGATTCAGGACGTCGTCGCCTTCAAATCGCTCGGCCTCGCCGTCATCGACGAGCAGCACCGCTTCGGCGTGAAGCAGCGGGCCCGCTTCGGCGCGGAGGAGACGGTTCTGCCGCATTATCTCGTCATGACCGCGACGCCGATCCCGCGGAGCCTCGCGCAGACCGTGTACGGCGATCTCGATCTGTCGGTCATCGACGAGATGCCGCGCGGGCGGCGGCGCGTCGAAACGAAGCTCGTCCCCGCCGACGATCGCGGACGCGTCTACGGCGAGATACGCGCCGCGTTCGAGCGCGGGGAGCAGGCCTTCATCCTCTATCCGCTCGTGCAGGAGAGCGAGCGGACGGATCTTCTCGCGGCCACGGAGGAGTTCGAGCGGCTGCAGCGGGACGAGTTCGCCGCGCATCCGCTCGGACTGCTGCACGGCCGCATGAGCTTCGAGGAGAAATCGAAGGCGATCGAGCTCTTCCGCCGGGGGGAGATACGCGGCCTCGTGACGACGACCGTCATCGAGGTCGGCGTCGACGTTCCGAACGCCTCGATGCTGCTCGTGAACAACCCCGAACGGTTCGGTCTCGCGCAGCTGCACCAGCTGCGGGGCCGCGTCGGCCGCGGCGGCGCCGCCGGCGTCTGCTGGCTCCTTCTCGGGGAGGACTGCGGCGCCGCGGCGCGCGGGCGTCTCGCCTTCTTCTCGTCGCACGACGACGGATTCGAGGTCGCCGAAGAGGATCTGCGGCTTCGCGGCCCCGGCGAGATCTGGGGATACCGCCAATCGGGAGCGCCTGGTTTTCGTCTTATCAATCCGCTCGGCGACCACGAGCTCGTGCGGCTCTCGTGGGACGCCGCCGGGAGGATCGTCGAGCGCGATCCGGGCCTCGGGCTCGCCGAGCACCGCCCCGTCGCGTACTATTTCCACCGGTACTACAGGCCGAGGGTGGAGCTCGCCGAGATCGGTTGACGCGCGGATGCGCGGCTCCGCCGCGCGCCGGCGCCGCGCTCCCGCGGGGAGCGCCTATCGACGAAGGAGGATGCCGATGATATCGAGAGAGCGGGCGCTCGAGCTCGTGAACGCCAACCTCACGAAAAAGAACCTCGTGAAGCATGTTCTCGCCGTCGAGGCGATCATGCGCGCCCTCGCGCGGAGACTCGGGGAGAACGAGGAGATCTGGGGGCTCGCCGGGCTTCTCCACGATCTCGACTACGAAAAAACGATGCAGGACCCCGCGAACCACGGACGCCTCACCGTCGAGATGATTTCGGATCTCGACCTGCCCCCGGGGATCGATGAAGCGGTGCTCGCGCACGCCGGGCACGCCCCCCGCAACTCGCTCATGGACAAGGCGATATACTGTTCCGACCCCGTTACTGGCTTGATAGTTGCATCGGCGCTCATGCATCCCTCGAAGAGGCTCGCGGGGATCGACCCCGTCTTCGTGGGAAATCGCTTCGGGGAAAAGCGGTTCGCGGCCGGCGCGAATCGCGAGGCGATTGCAAGCTGTAGCGAGCTGGGTATCGAATTGCACGAGTTCTTCCGGATCTCGATCGATGCGATGAACGGCATCGCGGCCGACCTCGAGCTCTAGAGCGCCGGAGCCCGGCTCGAACCTGACGACTCTAAATCGGAGGGCGCGAGCTATGATCGTCACATGCGATGGCTGCCGCACGAAGTATCTTCTGAGCGACGACAAGGTGCCGGAGCGGGGCATCAGGGTACGGTGTCCGAAATGCCGGTACGTGTGGCGCCTCATGCCGCGGGCCGACGCGTCGGTATTCGAGGTGTCGAGCGGCGTTTTCTCGGGGCAGGAGCCGGAGGTGGGGGAGCGGCAGGCCGGCGGATGGGCCGCGCTCGAGAAGTCCCTTCACTCGTTCGCGGAACGCCGGGACCGCTCGAGCGAGGAGGAGCGGCCGGTCGAGGAGCCCCGCGAGGAGCCGAGGGCGTCGGCGACGGCGACCGAGGATCCCGAGCTCCGCAAGCGCCTCGATCGCTCAAAGAGGTTGGCGAGGGTTTTCGTCAGTGATATTCTCGTCTATAACAAGGAGAAGCGGGACAAGGCGCTCGAGAACGGGGATCTCATGGCCGTCTTCGGTCCCGAGATAAAGAAGGCATGGGAGGCGTACAAGGAGAAGATCGGCTCAAACCTCCCCGAATCGAGCCAGTTCTTCCGGGACGCGCTGAACGAAATACTCGCCGACGGCCGGAAGATCTTCTGATGTCGTGGAAGAAACAGGCCTCAATATACTGAACCTCCAGCCGGAGCTGCGGAACGAGTTCTTCGCCGAGGCGAAGCTCCCCGATACCGCGGCGGTCCGCGAATTCGACACCATCGCGAAGCTCATCCGCGGGTTGAAGCAATCGGGGGGACGCCCCGAGAGCATTCTCGTGTTTCTCCCGAAACGGACGTTCGATCCCCGCAAGGCGCGCCGTATCCGGCTCGCGAGCCTCGATTCCCCGTTCTACGTCGTCACGAGGAAGTGCACGGAGAAGGACTACCTCGCGTATCTCGCAATCGGCGTCAACGCCGTGCTGCAACCGCCATTCGATAAAGGAGATGTGCAGCGCGTCCTGAACGGCCACGAAAGCTGCGGGATACCCTTTCCGCGGAGCGCCGAGGTCGTCCGGGAAGGGCAGGCCCGTCTCGATTTCCTCATGCCGAGCAAGCTCACCCGCATCCTCGGCGTGAACCGGCTCGTCGCCTTTCTTGCCGACGAGTTCGGGTTTCCGGCGGAGGACGCGCGGGTGAATCTGCCGCTCGTCATGGACGAGGCGCTCACGAACGCCATCATCCACGGCAACGGGCAGCGCGAGGATAAAAAGGTCCACGTGAGGGTCTACGTCAGCGTGCACCGGTTCTTCGTGCAGGTCGAGGACGAGGGGGACGGGTTCGATCCCATGCTCGCCGCCGATCCGAAGGCCGGCGACAACGTCTACCGGCGTTCGGGCCGCGGAATCTATCTCATGCGGGAGATCATGGACCGGGTCGAGTTCAAGAACGGCGGCCGGCTCGTGGAGCTCGAAAAGCGCAACCCTCTGAACGGCGAGTACTAGATCCCTCTACTCGTTCCCCCACTTTTCGCGCGCGATCCGATCGAGCAGCTTCTCGACCTGCCCGCGCACGCGCTCGTCCTGATCGGGCTCGAAGAGCACCTTTCGGACGCGGCCCTGCTCGTCCTTCTGGACGTAGCGGAGCGCCTTGACGTGCTCGATCGGCACGAGAATGTCCTTGCTGACCCGCACGTCGATCGCCTTGCCGTCGAGGTTGACGTCGGGATGGTTCCACGGATGCATGCCGACGCCCCATCCGTGCACGATCATGCTGCAGACGACCGCGCGGAACGTGTTCTGGCGCTGCACGGTGTCGAGCTGGAACGTCCCCTGGAACTTCTCCATCATCCCGTCGACGACCGCCGTGAGCTTGCCGACGACCTCGTCCTTCGGCTCGACGTTGAGGAGTCTGTTGAAAACCTCGCGAAGTATCTTTTCCGTGATCTGCATCCTGACCCCCCGTTCATTGCGCCGCGCGGTTCGCCCCGCGCGTGCGGCGCGAGACCGCGCCGATCCAAAGAATGCCCGACGTTGCAAGAAAGAGACCAAGGGCGAGGAGCGGCCGCCGTTCCCCGGCGCGCCCGGCGAGCCACGAGAACGCGAACGCCGCCGCGATGAAGAGCGTGCGCGTGCAGATCTCGCGGAAGGCGAAGATCCTGCCGCGCATCCGCTCGCCGCTTCCCCGCTGGATCTCGGATTCGGCGATGATGATGAGCGGCGCGGCGGCGAGACCGCCGAGGAACGCGCCCGCGAGCAGCGTCGGCAC
>JAGUZZ010000327.1:0-6040 GCA_020060525.1 bacterium
GGGGGCTCAGCGCGGATTTCTGCGAAGAAGAACGACCGTCATATCATCTTTCAAATTCCTTTGCCCAAATGCAATGATCGTGGCAAATAACCTTTCGATCATGGTATCGACCGAGAGCGCGGCGGTATGTCTGAAAAATTCAATCAATCGATCTTCCCCGAACGGTTCCCCTTCGGCGTTCTCCTGGTCGATGCAACCGTCCGTGTAGATGACCAGCAGATCGCCGTCCTTGAGCTTCACGACGCCCTCGCTGTACGCGCTGCCCGGCGCGATCCCGACGAGCGCCCCGCCCCGGTGCAGGCGCGCCACGCGGCCGTCCGGCGACAGAATGAACGGAGGGAAGGATCCCGCGTTCGAAAAACGAACGATGCCGCTCGCGTCCTCGTACAGAGCGTAGAAGAACGTGGCGAACTTCTCCTCGTCGCTGCGCTCGTAGAGCGACGCGTTGAGCGCAGAAACGATATCCGCGGGCGCGGACGTTTTCGCCGCCTCGGCGCGGAACGACGCCTGCAGCGTCGTCATGAGAAGGGCCGCCGGTATGCCCTTGCCCGACACGTCGGCGACGGCGATCCCGATGACGCCCGGCTCGAACTCGATGAAATCGTAGAAATCGCCGCCGACCTCACGGCTGTTGGCGAGGCGCGCGGCGATCGCCGCTCCCGGAGGCTGCGGGGCCGAGGCGGGCAGAAGCCGCTTCTGGATCTCGCTCGCGAGCCGCAGCTCCTCCTCGAGGCGTTCCTTGACGATCGAGTCGCCGCAGAGCCGGATGTTCATCAGGGCGACCGCGCACCGCTCGGCGAGAAGCTCGAGCACCTCGGCGTCGCGGCCGGTATACGCCCTTCCTGAAGACGCGCGACCGAGAAGAACGAAACCGAGCAGCTCGTCCTGCTCGATGAGCGGCACCGCCGCGGCGGACTGCGTGAGAGAGACGATTTCCCGCGACATCCGGTCGAGGTTGTTCTTGAGCCACAGACGGTCGAAATACTCGAGCATGAGGGGAACCCGCTCGCTCTTCATGAGGCGGATGAGGGCGGTTTCCGGCGGAAAGGACGTGAGCGGCGTCCGCACGTCCGCCGGCGCGCTCGCGCGCAGCGCGTAATCGCCGTTCTCCGTCCGCAGGAAGAGGCGCGCGTGCTCCGCTCTCGCGACGGCGGCCATGCTCTCGGCCGCGAACGAAGCGACGTCGTCGAGCGAGAGGAGGAACTGGATGCGGCGGGAGAAGGCGACGATCTCGTCCGTCAGCAGAGCGCGCGTGCGCGGGAAAAGGGGATCGATAAGCCGCTGAAGACCGCTGCGGGCGGGCGCCGCGGCCACGGCGAGCAGCACGATGGCGGCCGCGGCGACCGCCGAAATCGGCACGCCGAACCGCCTGCCGATCTCGCCGCCGAGAACGTTCACCGTCGCGAAATAGACGGCAAGGGCCAGGGCGAGCAGCAGCGTATACACGAGCGCGTTGCGGACCGCGACGCGGAGATCGAACGCGTTGTGCTTGAGAATGGCGTACGCGAAGGAGACCGGCATGAAGGAGAGCGAGAGAGGCCAAAGATGGCGCGCGGGAACGGTCGTTTCCGGCCGAAACTGCTTGAGAAGCATGAGCACGGTGAGCGGCACGATCCCCGCGGCGACGCCGACGATGACGATGCGGAACTTTATCCTCTGAACCCGCTCAGACGCGAGATACGTCCTGACGAAGAGGACGAGACTCGCGGCGATGTAGCCGAACCACGTGAGAGCCGTCAGCGTGTTGATCGTGTTTATGAACGCGCCGAGCGCCGGATCGCCGGGCGCTCCGTGCCGCCGCAGCGCGGCGGCGAACGTGAGGAGCGCCAGGACGGCGGGCGGCGCGTAGAGAAGCCTCGCGAGCGCGCCGCGTCTCGATCCGCGCTCTATCTCCCGTCCGGGGAACACGAGGAAGAAATGGAGAAAGAACGCGGGCAGCAGAATGAAGAGAAGATCGTACCAGAGCTCGCCGGCGATCTGGAGGAAGGGCGAGGCGGTCACCGGGCGCTCCGTGACGAGATAGGAGAGGATATAGCAGCTCGCCGCGAAGAGAACCCCGAGGATATCGGGGCGTTTCACGACGACGACGAGCCCGATCAGAATAAACGCGAAGGCGACGACCGTATTGGAAAACTTCGCGGACGTGCGGCCCGCCGGCTGGGGCACCCCGCGGACGGTCGCCCCGAAAGCCGAATCCCCCCGGGCGATCCCGAACTCGAAAACGGAGGGAGGAGGGCTCGAAGCGAGAAGATGCTGAAAGTGGTTGACGCTGCGGACGGCGGCGCCGTTCACGCTCGCTATGCGGTCGCCGAAGCACAGGCCGAGGCCCCGGTTCGGGCTGTCGCGTTCGATGGCGCTCACGACGAGGTTGTTGTGCTGGATGCCGGTATACGGGGCGCGGGCGAAATCCCGCATGCCGAGGGACTCGAGCACGAGGAACAGCAGGGCCGACGCGAGGGCGGCGGCGCGGAGCATCCGGTTCACGGAAGCCTCCCGGTGCGCTGCAAGCGGCTACCGAGGGGAGCTTTGCAAAAGCGTTCCGGGCTGTCAAACCTTTTATCGGCCGCGCGCGGGGGGCTCCGCGAGGCGGGCGCTTTTCCCTTGATTATCCGGGTTGGGGCGTGTTAATTGAAGTTGAAGCAAGGAGGTTTTCGATTGTCGAGAATAACGAAACGCCAGATGAAGGAAGACACGTTCGTCAGCTCCATGCTGCGCGCCTGGGAATGGGTTCGCGGGCATGAGAGGATGCTTTTTCTCGGGCTCATCGGGGTCGCGATCGTCGTCGCCCTCGCCGCGTGGGGCGCCTACGCGCGCAGACAGTCGCATGAGCGCGCGGCTGCGACGTTCGCGGACGCGGTCATGACGTTCCGCACGGGGGATCTCAAAACGGCCGAGGACCTCTTCGCGATGGTCGTGAAACAATACGGGGGGACGCCGGAAGGCGCCTACGCGGAGTACTTCACGGGCAAATGCGCCCTCGAGAGCGGACGCAACCTCGACGCCGTGCAGGCGTTCGATCGCTATCTCGCGCGCGCCGGAAAGCATCCGTTCTTCCGCGACGCCGCGATGGAGGGGAAGGCGGTGGCGCTCGGGAACGAGCACCGCTACCGGGAGGCGGCGGATACCTACGTGGAGCTCGCCGCGAAGACGAAAACGAACGACTTCATGAAAACGACCTACCTGCGGCGCGCGGCCGCGAATATGCGCTTCGCGAACGAAACGCAGCGCGCGATAGAGCTCCTGAGCGGACTCCTTGATACGGCGACGGGGACGGACCGGCGGGATATCGAGATCGAGCTCGAGATCCTGAAGGGTTGAGCCATGAGCGACGTCGAGCAGGGCGTCCAAACGGCGGGAGCGGGGGAGAGCAAGCCTTCGGAGCGCGCCCGATGGCTCTCCGCGGTGGGATACCTCTCGTTCATGAGCCTGTTCTCACTCTGGCGCGCGAAGCGGGACCCCTTCGTGCGATACCACGCCTCTCAGGGCGTGCTCCTCTTCCTGGCCGAGATGGCGTTTCTCGTCGCCTCGCTCATCCTCGAGGCGACGGTCGGACGGATACGGATCGCCGGGCTCATCGTCGTGGGGCTCTTCGTGTTCATGACCGGAATCGCCGCGCTCGCGCTGTCGGCGGTCGGCTTCGTGAAGGCGCTCTTCGGCGAATACTGGAGCCTGCCGTTTCTCGGCGCCTGGCGCGACCGTGTGCCGGGGCTCGATTGGCGATGAGCATAAATGTCTTGACAGAATTTTGAGGGCGAAATTACTCTACGCCTAGGTATCGATGGCGAAGAATTTGCTACAATCGGAATGAATAGGGAATAGCGGGTAACTCGAAGCAAGGAGGAGGCACAATGAGGACACTGACACTGTCGTTCTTGTTCCTGGCGCTGCTGGCGCCGGCCGTATACGGGCATAACGGGGCGCTGTCGCTCTACACGAGCAACTCGCTGGGGGATTGCGACCGCACGAGCACGATCTTCATGACGGACACGATGCAGTTCTTTTACGTGCGCGGATCGGGCCCCGACATGGGTAACGCGGCCGCGTTCAGTCTGCAGCTTTCTTCGACGAACGTCTTTTTCGCGCCGCCGCCCGTCTGGTCGAACCTCATCACCGTGACGCTCGGCGACGTCGAAAACGGCATTTCGATTACCGGCTCGGGGTGTCTCGGAGTCGGAGAAGCGGTCGTCTATCTCGGCATGGTCTTCGTCACGAACGGCTTCGAAACCGGGGAATTCACCGTGAAGGTCGTCAACCATCCCACGGCGGACCCGTTCCCCGGGATCTGGATAACGCTGTGCGAGGCCGGCCAGCCGATGTATCAGGTTCTCGGCGGCACGTTCGTTTTCAACGGCACGTGCAACCCGGCCGTCGAGGAATCGAGCTGGGGCGCCATTAAATCGCTGTACCGGTAGCGAAAAGAGCGAAGTAGGGATAGAGCCCGGGGCCCGAAGGCCTCGGGCTCTTTTCATGCCCAGGAATAATATGTCGTATAATATATATTATGTTAACCAATGGAAACGGGGCGGCCTCTAGGCGAGCTTCGCGGCGATATTGACGAGCTTTCCGGGGACCACGATCGTTTTGATCACCGTTCCCCCCGCGAGGATCCTCTTTATCTTCTCGTCCTCGAGAGCGAGCTTCTCGAGCGTCTCCCGCGGCGCGTCCTTTTCGACCTCGACCTTCGAGCGGATCTTTCCGTTCACCTGAAGGACGAGCGTGTACGTTTCGGCCTTCAGGTATCGCGCGTCCGGTTCCGGCAGTCCCTGCCGGAATATCGATCCGTCGTTGCCGAAAAGCTCCCAGAGCTCCTCGCACAGATGCGGCGCCATCGGCGCGAGCAGCAGCACGAGTCGCCGCACGGCGTTGCGGAAAAGCCTCGCCGCCGCGCCGTCGCCCGACCGGAAGCGCTCGTTCCGCTCGACGTAGAGATACAGCTCGTTCGTGAGCTCCATGAGCGCGCTGATCGCCGTGTTGAACTGGAATCCGCGCTCGAAGACGTCGTCGCGCACCCGCTTCGACGCCACCTGCACGGCCCGATAGAGCGCCGTGCCGGCCTCGTCGAGCGCCTCGGCGTCGACGCGGTCGTCGGCCGCCGCCCCGGAGTCGAGAAGCTCCCGGTGGTTCGTATAGAGGCGCCAGACCCTGTTCACGAAACGGTGAGCCCCTTCGACCGCGCGGTCGTTCCATTCGGCGTCCTTTTCCGGCGGTCCGATGAACAGCGTGTAGATGCGCACCGTGTCCGCGCCGTAGGCGTCTATGAGGGGCGCCGGGCTCACGACGTTCCCCTTGCTCTTCGACATCTTCGCGCCGTTGCGGTAGATCATCCCCTGCGTGAAGAGGCTTCCGAACGGCTCGTCGAACGCGAGCAGTCCCTCGTCGTGCAGAAATTTGACGATGAACCGCGAGTACATGAGATGGAGGATCGCGTGCTCGATCCCGCCGATGTACTGGTCCACGGGGAGCCAGCGGTTCGCGAGCTCCGGATCGAAGGCGCGCCGCTCGTCCCGGGGCGAAAGGTATCTCAGGAAATACCAGCTCGAGTCGACGAACGTGTCCATCGTGTCCGTGTCGCGCTCGGCGGGACCGCCGCACGAGGGGCAGACCGTTTTCACGAACTCCGCCACCGTCGCGAGCGGGCTCTTGCCGTCCCCGCGCGGATGGAAGTCGACGTTCTCAGGAAGGAGCACCGGAAGGTCGCTCTCGTTCACCGGCACCGCGCCGCACGACGGGCAATGGACCATTGGAATCGGGGCGCCCCAGTAGCGCTGGCGCGAGATGAGCCAGTCGCGGAGCCGGTAATGCACGACGCGCCGGGCGAGCCCGCGGGAGGCGAGGTCGTCCGTGATCCGGTCCATCGCCTCGCGGTTTCCGAGGCCGTCGTAGGGCGCCGAGTTGATCATGACCCCGTCCTCGACGTAGGCAGCCTCGAGCCGCGGGGACGCCGACCCGTCGGGGGAGATGACCTGCACGACCGGTATCTCGAGCGGGGCCTCGCGAACGAACTCGAAGTCGCGCTGGTCGTGGGCCGGGACGCCCATCA
>JAGUZZ010000077.1:0-4060 GCA_020060525.1 bacterium
GTCGACGCGGCGGAGGGCACCGCGACGGAGCAAACGAGAGCCGCGGAGGCGCCTTCCCCGAACGGCGCCGGCGTCCGCGCGGGCGCCGTTCTTTCGGAAGCGTGGCGGAAGTCGTTTCGGGCGCCCGTGACCTCGTCCCCCCGCGTGGAGGGCGGCACGGTCTATTTCGGCTGCCGCGACGGGCATCTGTACGCGTACGGCGCCGACGGGGAGCTCAAATGGAAATACCGCGCCTCGGACGGCGTCGGCGCGTCGCCGCTCGTCACGGGCGGCCGCGTCGTCTGCGCGGACTACCGGGGTCAGCTTTTCTGTCTCGATGCAGCGAAGGGCACGCCCATCTGGAAGATCTCCCTCGGGGCGAAGGTCGTGAGCTCACCGGCCGGGGGGGGCGACGCGCTGTACGCCGCGACGACGGACGGGAGGGTCGTCGCGGTCGCGCTCCGCGACGGAAAGCGGCTCTGGGAGAAAAAGATCGGCGCTTCCATGCGCGCGACGCCCGCCGCGGGGAGAAACTACGTCGTCGCGGCGACGACCGACGGAGCGCTCGTCAAGCTCGATTCGAGCGGCAAGATCCTATGGACGGCCGCCGTCGGGGGAGAGATCCTCTCGAGCCCGCTCGCGATCGACGAGAAGGAGATCGTCGTCGTCGGAGCCCCGAACCGCGCCGTCGAGGCTCGTTCCCTCGCCACGGGAAAGGTGGCGTGGAAGCTCGCCGCGGATTCCCCCGTGAACGGTTCCCCGGTTCTCGACGGCGAGGCGATCTACGTGGGGGCGCGGAGCGGCAGCGTGTACGCGGTCGGTCTCGACGGCGCGCTGCGCTGGCGGTCCGGGGCGGGAGGGGCGGTCCTCTCCAAGCCCGTCGTCTCCGGCGGCGTCGTTTTCGTGACGACGTACGGCTCGCAGCTCGTCGCCTTGGATGCCGCGACGGGAGAGGCGGTCGGCCGCTATCGCGCCGATTCGGCGATCTACTCGTCCCCGGCCGTCGATGGAGCCCGCGTCTATTTCGGCTCGAACGGCGGCGTATTCCGCGCGCTGTGGCTCGTGCCCCCCGCGTAATCGCCATCTTTGCAGCGAGATATCGAGAAGGCGCACGGCGCGCCCGCTCCCGCGGGACGGGGCTCGGCCTCCTTGCCTTATAGAGCGGCATCTGTTATCTTGTTGCAATAACGGAGGTTTCGAGAGTGCTCAAGGGAGTCATGCAAAAACTGTTCGGCGACCGGAAATCGCGCCTTATCGGGCGTCTCGAGCCGGATATCGCCGAGGTCCGGAAATGGGCTGAAACGTACCGGGAGCTCGGCGAGGCCGATTTCCCTCGAAAAACGGCGGAGTTCGTAGACCGGGTCGCGAAGGGAGAATCCCTCGACGCGATCATGCACGAGGCCTACGGACTCGCGTACGAGGCCTGCCGCCGCCTCGTCGGACGGAGCTGGGAGGTCGTCGGGCGCTCCGTCACGTGGGAGATGGTGCCGTTCGACGTTCAGATCGCCGGAGCGATCGTTCTTCACCGGGGGATGATCGCGGAGATGGCGACGGGAGAAGGAAAGACCCTCGTCGCGACGATGCCGCTGTACCTCAACTCCCTCGCGAAGAAGGGGGCCCATCTCGTCACCGTGAACGACTACCTCGCCCGCCGCGACGCGGAGTGGATGGGCGAGGTCTACCGATTCCTCGGCGTGAGCGTGGGATTCCTCCAGAACGACATGGATAACGATGAGCGCCGCCGCGTCTACGGCTGCGACATCACCTACGGCACGAACAACGAGTTCGGGTTCGATTACCTGAGGGACAACATGAAGCCCGCCACGCAGTACCAGGTGCAGCGCGGCTTCTTCTACGCGATCGTGGACGAGGTGGACTGCGTCCTCATCGACGAGGCGCGCACCCCTCTCATCATCTCCGGGCCGGTGTCGGGATCGGACATCGCCGACAACTACTCGAAGCTGCGCGACAAGGTCGAGAGCCTCGTGCGAAAGCAGAAGCAACTCGTGAACGATCTCATGACGAAGGTCGAACGGGCGGCGGGCGGCGGAGGAGACGAGGAGGAGATCGGCGTCAACCTGCTGCTCGCGCGGCGCGGCGATCCGAAGAACAAGAAGTTCATGAAGCTCCGCAAGGAGCCGGGCTACGAGAAGCTCATGCTCTCCGCGGAAGCTGCGTTCATGCGCGACAAGCGTCTCCACGAGCTCGACGAGGAGCTCTACTTCGTGATCGACGAGAAGGCGAACACGATCGACGTGACCGAGCGCGGACGGACGAACCTCTCCGCGGAGGATCAGGAGCTCTTCGTCGTGCCGGATCTCAGCATCACGATAAAGGAGATCGAATCGAACGACGCTCTTTCGGCGGCGGAGAAGATGAAAAGGAAGGACGCCGCCTACCGCGCCTACGCGGCGAAGACGGAGATCATCCACAACTTCTCGCAGCTCCTCAAGGCGTATACGCTCTTCGAGAAGGACGTCGGGTACGTCGTGCAGGACGGACGCGTGCTCATCGTGGACGAGTTCACCGGACGCCTCATGCCGGGGCGCCGCTTCAGCGAGGGGCTCCATCAGGCGCTCGAGGCCAAGGAGCGCGTCAAGATCGAGGGCGAGACGCAGACGCTCGCGACGATCACGCTGCAGAACTACTTCCGCATGTACGCGAAGCTCGCCGGCATGACCGGCACCGCGGAGACGGAGGAGGAGGAGTTTCACAAGATATACAAGCTCCCCGTCGAGGTCATCCCGACGAACCGGCCGGTTCGCCGCGTCGACTACGACGACGTGATCTTCCGGACGAAGCGCGAGAAGTACAAGGCGATCGTCGACGAGATCAAGCGCATCCACGAGCGCGGGCTGCCCATCCTCGTCGGCACCGTCTCCGTCGAGGTCTCCGAAACGCTCAGCCGCATGCTCACGCGCGAGGGTATCACGCACAACGTGCTCAACGCGAAATACCATCAGAGGGAAGCGGAGATCGTCGCGTTCGCCGGAAAGCGGAGCGCCGTGACGATCGCGACGAACATGGCCGGACGCGGCACGGACATCAAGCTCGAGCGCGGCGTCGTTCAGTGCGAACGCTGCTGCATCCTCTGCGAGACGCCGGACGAATGCGCGTCGTGTTCGAACACGAAGAAGGACGCCGCCGCGTGCCGGGACGACGTTCCGTGCGGTCTTCACATCATCGGAACCGAGCGGCACGAGGCGCGCCGGATCGACCGTCAGCTGCGCGGACGGTCGGGGCGGCAGGGAGATCCGGGCGCCTCGCAGTTCTTCATATCGCTCGAGGACGATCTCATGCGGCTCTTCGGATCCGAGCGCATCTCCTCCGTCATGGACCGCCTCGGCATCAAGGAGGGAGAGGTCATCGCGCACCGCTTCATCACGCGCGCGATCGGGAACGCGCAGAAGCGGGTCGAGATGTACAACTTCGGGATCCGGAAGAGGCTGCTCGAGTACGACGACGTCATGAACAAGCAGCGCGAGGTGATCTACGGCCGCCGCAACCAGATCCTCGAGAGCGACGACCTCGGCGCGATCGTCGCGCAGCTCATCGATACCGTCGTCGAAGGCGCGATCGACAAGTACGCGCCCGAGAGCCAGCCGCCCGACGAATGGGATCTCGACGCCGCGGCCGCGGAGCTCTCGAACCTCTTCCTCGTCCCGTTCGACTTCGCCGGAGTGTTCGACGACCGTTCGGCGGACCTCCGGATCCTCTACGACCATTTCCGGGCGCGCGCGAAAGAGGCGTTCGATCTGCGCGTATCGGTGATCCCGCCCGAGATCATGACGCGTTTCATGAGCTACGTCATGCTCCAGAGCATCGACGAGAAGTGGATGGACCACCTCTACGAGCTCGATTACCTGCGCGAGGGGATCCATCTGCGATCGTACGCGCAGAAGGATCCGCTCATCGAGTACAAGCAGGAAGCCTTCCAGATGTTCAGCGCGATGGTCGAGGACATCGACCGGTCGATCCTCTGGGCGATCTTCCACGCCCGCTTCGAGCCGGAGCCGTCCGAACGCCGGCGGCGTCCGGACGCGGGGGTCGCGGTGCACCACGTGGCGGACGCCTACGGCGC
>JAGUZZ010000238.1:0-5979 GCA_020060525.1 bacterium
CACGAGGTGGCCGGTCTCGGCGGCCGTCACGGCGAGAGCGATCGTCTCGAGATCGCGAAGCTCTCCGATGAGGATGACGTCGGGGTCCTGCCTGAGGGCGCGGCGCAGGGCTTCGTTGAAATTCGACGTATCCGCGCCGACCTCGCGCTGGTTGATGTAGCATTTGTTGTCGCGGTGCAGAAACTCTATCGGGTCCTCCATCGTGAGGATGTGGCCCTGCATGCTCGCGTTGATGAGATCGATCATCGCGGCGAGAGTCGTCGATTTGCCGCTTCCCGTCGGCCCGGTGACGAGAACGAGGCCGCGCGGCCTCGACGCGAGCGTCTTGCAGACCTCGGGAAGGCCGAGGTCGTCGAACGTCGGGATCTTCGCGGGGATGTACCTCAGGACGAGGGATATCGATCCGCGCTGCCGCATGACGTTCACGCGGAAACGCGCGACTCCGGCGATGGAGTAGGAGCAGTCGAGATCGCCTCTCGCTTCGAACGCGTTCCATTGCTCGTCGTCGAGGAGGGATCGCGCGATCGCTTCCGTATCCTCCGGCTTGAGACGATCGTCTCCCTTCGGACGGAGCTGCCCCGACACGCGTACGCCGGGCGGCATCCCGACCTTGAGGTGGGCGTCGCTGCCGCCGCACTCGATCATCTGTTTCAGGAAATCGTCGATGTGCATCCAGAAAACCCGCTTTCTGGATACGCGCTCGGGGAAATTCGGGGGCAAGATGCGTGCCGGATCGCGCGCCGGACCGCTCAGGCGCCTCGCCGCGCGACGAATCGAGCCGATCGATGGTCTCGAGTTCCCGAACTTGTAAACGATATGGCACGGAGACCCGTGCGGGAGCGGCTATTTTTTCGCCGGATTCAGATCGTCGACGTCCAGTTTCTCGATCTCCCCTTTGTAGTAATCGATCTCCGCGGGGAACTTCTTCATAAGGCCTCCGACCATCGAGGGCCACGCCGAGCCGCGGTAGGTGTTGTAGCCCCTGATCGCGACCACCCAATCGTCGAGGGCGGTCTTGATCTCGTTGACGGAGACCTCCATATTGCGCATGTTCTCCCGCGACGTTTCTGCGGCCCGCAGCTGCGGGTACGCCTCGACCTGGATCCTGAACGCCATCGCCGCGCGAACGGCGTCCGTGCCGGCCTTCGTGAGATCCTCGGTTCCCTTGCCCTCGGACGCCGCCGTTTCGAACGCCTCCCTCGCCGCGTCGTAGCCGCTGCGCGCCTCCGTCACGGCCTTGAACGTCTCCGACTCGTGCTCCATGTACTGGTTCGCGATCTCCCACACGCCCTTGATCTTCTCCGTGCAGGTGTTGAGGGCCGCGGAATAATGCGATTTCGCGCCTTCGACCGCTTGATAGCCGCTGTTGAGCTTGTTCCACACCCCGACGATCGACGACACGAAAGCTATCGCGACGATCACGAGGACGATCACGAGCACGAGGATGCCCGCCGATGATCTTTTCATGCCGGCTCCTTTCTCCGCTATTCCGATCCGCCGTAGATCTTTCTCAATACTTCGTCCGTCCCGGCGACCAACACCGAGACGCCCTTGTCGAAGTTGCCGAAATTGAAATACTCGACCGCCTCGTCGACTATGGGGCCGTAATCCGCCGACGAGAAGCGGGGGAGTCCCCTTCCGACCGATACGGTCAGCTTGTCGCGGGCGTCGGGGCGCACGAGCCACACGAGCCCCCGGTTGCCGCCCTCGGCGGCGAACCCCTTCCTGCCGAGACCGAGCCGGCGTCCGTAATGAGTCGCCCACTCCTCGGGATGCGCGACGCCGGGGATGAGCACGACGACCACCTCGGCTATCCCTTCCGCCTTGAGCCGCTCCAAGGTCGCGTCGCCGGAGGCGATCGTCGAATCGGACAGCACGGCCGCCCTGTCGATCACCCACGAGGTTTCGAGCGGCGGGAAATCGGGATCGCCCTTCGGCGCGGAGTCGTTTCTATCGTAGCGGTCGCCGCCACCCGTGCACGCCGCGAGGCACGCCGCGAAACACAGCAGGAGAGACGCGGTTCTCATCGCGATCGCCCCTTATTCCCGCAGGCCGGGCATACGTGCTCGGTCTTTTTGCTGCATCCCGCGCCGCCCCCGCCGGCGCACGCGCAGGCGCACGCGCAGCTCACGCACGCGCAGGCGCAGGACATCGACGCCCCGCCGAACCCTCCCCCGCCGCCGGCCGATCTTCCGCCCCCGGACCTTCCGCCGCGAACGCCGCCGGGAATTCCTCCGTAGAAGATCCTCCCGCCGGAATAGCGTTTGCCGCCCGAACGAAGAGCCGCGAGGACGATGATCAAAATAACCGCGAAGATGACGAGCGCGACGACGATGAACGCCTTCGAACCGCCGAGGCGCGACGCCCCGCGCAGATTCTCCGCGGCGATCCCCGCCGGAAACGACGCGACGGGGAACGAAAGCCGCACGGTGAACCGCTCTCCCGGAGCGAGGCCGTATGCGATCCAAACCATCTCGTCCCCCGAGACGAACGTCGGCGGGGGATCGGCGGCGACGGTCTCGATCCTCGCGAAGAAGGTGACGCCGACGCGCAGCGTCTCCGTGGGGGCTCGATCGTACCAGCCGGGCGTGAAATCGAGCCGGTAGCTCTCCTTGTCCGCGTAAAAGAGGCCCTTCTGGACGATCGAGAACGCGACGTCGAAACTCTCGCCCGGTCCGTAATCCCGGTCGAGATCGAGACGCACGCCGCTCCAGCCGCCCTGCCCCGCGGACCTGATCCCCGCGACGGCGCCTCCCGAGCCCGCTATCTGGAAATCGCCGTTCGCCGTGCCCACCGTAATCCAGGGGATATGCCCGCCCGTGACGAGCCATCTCTGATAATACTGAACGGCGACGGAGCCGTCGGAGCGAGGGGTCAGATCGACGCCGTAGCTCGATATCCTATACGTTCCGGTGTCCCCCGCGAGGGACCGGCCGGCGAGCGACAGCGTCGCCGCCGCGAGGAACGCCGCCAGAAGCTTCCTCACCGGCCCTTCCCCCCTTCCGCCGCGCGCTTCGTCCGCGCGCCGGCATCGAGCGGACACCCGCCGCCGCATACCGTTTCGTACTCGCAGCCGCGACACTCGTCCGGCGCGAACCCGCGCTCCCGCAGCTTCACGCACGCCGGATGTCCCCAGATCGAGGACCATTCGTCCTTGAGAATATCGCCGACGGAATCGGGCCACGACTGGCACGGGATGACCGTGCCGTCCGGCTGGATCGTCATGTTATGAGCGGCGGCCGAGCATGATTTGACGCCGAGGCCGAGCTCGACGGGGTTCAGTCCGCGGTTGTAGCACGTCGGCGAATACCACTGCAGCGTCATGCCGATCTCGTCCGCCGCCGCGCACGAAGCGTCGAGCGTTTTTCGGAGAGAATCGTCGTCGAGTCCGTTCTCTTTGATGTGCGCGGGGCCGTGACCGCTGCAGATGAGCGTGTTGCAGGCGGCGTTTCGCACGCCGAGACCGCGGAGCCACTTCAACGTCTCGACGAACGTGCCCGCGTTGGCTCTCGTGAGCGTGGTGTTCGTGATGATCTGCAATCCGGCCGAGAGCGCCTTTTCGATGCCGGCCGCCGTCCGGGCGTGCGAGCCATCGGTGCACGTCAGCCGGTCGTGAATCTTCGGATCGAACGATTCGACGGTGACCTGCGCGTAGTCGAGGCTCGCGCCGCGGAGGGCGTCCGCGAGACCGGCGAGCTTCGTTCCGTTCGTGACGAGCCCCGTGACGAACTCGTCCGCCTCGCCGACGAGCTCCACGAGATCGTCGCGCAGCGTCGGCTCTCCGCCGGTGAATACGATCTGCGGCACGCCCGCTTTCCAAAGGACGTCGTAGATCTTGATCCACTCCGCCGTGTCGAGCTCCCGGCCGGTCTTCCGGTCGCCCACGTAGCACTTGGGGCACTCGAGGTTGCACCGGTACGTGATCGCGGCGTCCATGCGCGCGGGAGCGGACCATTCTCCGTACCGGATCTCCTTCGGATCGAGCCCCGCCTCCGCGGGGCACGCCCCGTCCGCCACGCTCATCAGCGTGCCGAACACCCTGTCGAGGTCGGCGAGGATCGTCTCGCGCTTCACCGGGCGGCGCCACGGCGCGCGCTTCGACGAGTACCTCTCGGCCATCCTGTCCACGACGTAGTCGCGCACGGCGCGGGATTCATCGCCGTCTCCCCGCTGATGGAGCCACATGGCGTCGATGAGATGCGCGACGAACTCCGCCGCCGTCCGGTCGAGCACGATCGGCGGCTGCCTGCCGTCGATCCAGAGAAAGTTGTCCCGCGTCGGATCTTTCCGCCGCAGATGCAGCCTATGGCCGTTGATCGTGGCGTGCAGAACGCCGTCGTCCCTGTAGCGGGGCTTTCTCTCCGGCTGCCGAGGGCTTCTCATCTCCCGAACACCTTCCGTAAGAGATCGGTCGTGCGGGCCGCGGGGTCCTGTCTGATCTTCATTTCTTCCGAGGCGAGAACGGTGAAGAGCCCCGCGAGCGCCCGGTCCGTCACGTATTCGTCGAGTTCGACGAGTCGCGGCGTCCCCGCAAGCGGCAGATTGTTGTACGTATCGGCGACCCGGCTGTAGATGCGCGAGAGTCCGACCTCGTCGATCTTCTTCTGGACGATCGGGTGAAAACGTTGGCGCAGGGCGGCGGACGTTCGACCGCGAAAATACTCGGTGGCCGCGTTGTTCCCCCCGTTGAGTATCCCGAAGGCGTCTGAGACGGTCATGCCGGTGATGGCGTTCCAGAAAATATCCCTCGCCTCCGCGGCGGCGAGCTCGGCGGCGCGGTTCATGCCGACCTCGAGCTCGTCCACCTGGGCGCCCAGTCCCACCTGCCGCAGCGTCGAGGCCATGGATTGCATCTCTTCGGGAATGACGATCCGGATCAGCTGGTTGCCGAGGAATCCGTCCAGCCGCGAGGTCGAAAGCACGGTGCTCTGCGTTCCGACGCGCAGCGCTTCCTTGATCCCCGCGACGACGGTGGGCTCGTCGAGCGCCCCGCCGCTCGATCCGTCCGAGAAGATATCGGGCACGCTCTCCTGCAGCGCCGCGCAGCCGCAGATCGAGAGAGCCGATGCAACGGACAACAACGCGCGGATTCGTCTCGCAAGCTTCATTGAACCTTTCCTCTCAGCGTTCCGGCGCCGCGCGACGATAGGCGCGGGACCGGCGCGACGCGACGCGGTTGCCGGGAACCTCTACTTCCCGATCTTCTTCAGCAGATCAGTCGCCTTGTCCTCGAGGGAGCCCCCGAGCTTCTCCTCGACCAAGCGATCGAGCCCGGAGCCCGCGATTTCCGAGGTCACCCGCGCGGCGACGGTCGCGAGGATTATACGCGCGATCTCGTCCGGCGGCGCGCCGCCCTCGCCGCCGACGTCGTCGAGCCGGATCTCGGGAAGCTCTATCGTGCGTTTCTCGAGTCCGAGGGCGGAGGCGTCGAGCTCGACGCGGCCTTTCTCGAACACGAATCGCGTGATCCTGATATTCTTGGTCCGCCCGCTCGAACCGCCGCTCTCTCCGCCCGTCCGGGCGGCGTACGCCTGCACCCGCTCGCGCAACTCGCCTATATTGGACGCGCCGGTCTTCGTTATCTCGGCGTTGATAACGGGGGATTGGATGCGGATTTCATCGATGACGACGGGGTCCTCGCGGACGCTCTTGACGTCGATGTCGAGAACGATGTCGTCGAGGGAGAACGCCGTGCGGGCCTGGTATCCGTCGGGGCTCTCGACGCGGAGGCCCCTGATCGTCCCGCGCCCGTCGCGAAGCGAGATATCCACGCCGGATACGCGGACGCTCGTTTGGGTGACTTCGCCGCCCTGCTTTTCGATCGCCTTCGCGACGAGCGCGTTGAGGTTGGACAGCAGGAATATCACGATGACCACGATCGCCGCGATCACGATGACCGCGACCAGCGCCAGCTTTTTCATATGAACCCTCGTTTCGACGGCGCGTATCCCAGGAACGCCCCGCGCTCGCCAGCATAGC
>JAGUZZ010000042.1:0-3847 GCA_020060525.1 bacterium
CGACGGCTCTCATGGGCGCCTCCGCCCTCGCGGGACGCCTCGCGGGCAACGGCTGGGCGCTCGCGGCGTCGCTTCTCTCGCTGCCGTTCTTCCTCGTGCCCGAGCGGGGCCCGCAGACGGAAGCGCCGCCCTCGCGGTTTCTCCTGCCCGCGAAGGCGGCGACCCTCATCTTCTCGATCGTCGCGGGGTATCTCTTCCCCGTCTATCTCCCCTGCCTCGCCGCGGCGATCGCTCTCACGCGCCTCTACTACGCGAAGCGGTTCGGGATGGCGTATCCGTCGCTCCGCTCCCCGCGCTGACCCCTCACTTCGGGAGCTGCGCCTTGATCTTCGCGTACGCGTCCGCGTTCCGCGCGGGGCTCGCCGGCTTCGCGAGCGTCGCGACGTACCCCCGCACCTGCGAGAGGCGCTCCCCCGTCGGCGGATGCGTCGAGAGCCATTCCTCGAACTTCGTCGGCTCGCGGCCCTCGAGATCCTTGAGCTTTCCCATGAGCTCGACCATGCCGCCTACCTCGTACCCGGCGGCGTTCAGGTATTTCGCGCCGAGCCGGTCCGCCTCATACTCGTTCTGGCGGCCGAAGTAGAGGAAACCCGTCGTCGAGAATATGTTGGAAAAAAGCTGCGCGTACGCGCCGGGGTTTTTCCCGAGCACGAGGCTCGCGACGAACTGGTAGCCGTACATCTGGCTCAGCCGCTCGGCGGAATGGCGCGCCGTCACGTGCCCCACCTCGTGCGCGATCACGGCGGCGAGCTGAGACTCGTCGTCCATCTGCTTCATGAGCCCCGTGTAGACGTATATGTACCCGCCGGGGAGGGCGAAGGCGTTCATCTCGTCCTTGTCGATGACGGCGAACCGGTACTCGATGTCGGTGCGGTCGCAGACCTTCACGATGCGGTTCCCCACCCCTTGCACGTAGGCGGTGACGGCGGGATTGCGGTAGACCGTGTACTCCTTCTCGACTTCGGCCGTGAACTGCCGCCCCATCTCCACCTCTTCGGCGGAGGAGATGATGTTGAACTGACCCTTGTTGATTCCCGTCGTGGCGCATCCGGCGGCGACGAGAGCCGAGAGCGCCGCCGGGGCGGCGGCGCGCAGCAGCATCCGCGCGATCCCGTTCATGGCTACCTCCCTGTCGAAACGATGGAACGCTACTCCCTGATTTTGCCCTTCATGGGAACGAACCGGACCGGCACGCGCGAGAGCAGCCGGAGACCGTCCGGCGTCTTCTCGTACACCTCGAGCTCCTGATAGGCGTCCCCGACCGGGGCGACGATCCGGCCGCCCGTGCGGAGCTGCTCGACGAGCGGCTCGGGGAGGCGGGGCGCGGCGGCCGTCACGATGACGGCGTCGAAGGGGGCCTCCTCCGGCCAGCCGTCGAAGCCGTCCCCCGCACGCACGCGGACGTTTCGGATCCCGAGCGAATCGAGCAGCGAGCGAGCGCGCTCGGCGAGCTCGGGGATTATCTCGATCGTGCGGACGCTGTCCGCGATCTCGGCGAGCACGGCCGCCTGATAGCCGGATCCCGTCCCGACCTCGAGCACCTTTCCCCGCGCCGCGGGCCCGAGCGATTCGGTCATGAGCGCGACGATATACGGCTGTGAGATCGTCTGCCCGTACCCTATGGGGAGCGGGCGGTCCGCGTAAGCCTCGTTCCGGTACTCCGGGGGCACGAAGCGGTGGCGCGGCACCTTCGCCATGGCGGCGAGCACTCGCTCGTCGCGCACGCCGCGGGAGGCGATCTGGCCGGCCGTCATCGCCGCGCGCCGCGACTCGTATCCGCGTTCGTCCGCAGCGCAGCCGGACCCCGCGATCGCCGAAACGCACGCCGCGGCGAGGGCGGCCGCGATGCCTATTCGCGAGCGCACGATAGATCCTCCCTCGCGTCGCGGGCCGAAAAGGTGTTTGAACGAATTCGATTTTAGACGTACAGTGGAGGGCGCGCAAGGCAATTTCCTGACAGCGGCCGCGGCGCGGGCGCCGCCCGGGCGGTACGTACGGTGAACATTTTCAGGGCGTTCCTCAAAACGAAGCTGCACACGAAGATCCTTCTCGGGCTTCTCGCCGGCATCCCCCTCGGGCTCCTGCTCGGCCCGCGCGCGGAGGCGATACGCCCCGTCGGCGACGTCTTCATACGGCTCATCTGGATGATCGTCGTGCCGCTCGTCTTCTCCTCGATCTTCGCCGGCACGGCGAGCCTCGGCGACGTGCGCAAGCTCGGGCGCATCGGCGCGCGGACGGTCGCCTACTATCTCGTCACGACGGCGATCGCCATCACGATCGGGCTGCTGCTCGCGAGCGTCTTCAAGCCCGGGGCGCGCATCGGCGAATCGACGACGACGCGGCTCCTCGAATCCTACGGGCAGGAGGCCATGGCGGACATCGAGATCGCGAGCAAGCGTCCGGGCGTCGTCGAAACCCTCGAGCGGATCGTTCCGCGGAACCCGTTCGAGAGCCTCACGAGCGGCGACATGCTCCAGATCATATTTTTCGCGATCATGTTCGGGATCGCCGCCACCATGATCCCCGGAGGCAAGGGGAAGATACTGATCGATTTCTTCGAGGCGGTGAGCGAGGCGATGACGCAGCTCGTCCGGATGGTCATGAAGATCGCGCCGATCGGCGTTCTCGCGCTCGTCGCGGCCGTCGTGGGGCGGTTCGGAGCGGAGATCCTCGTCTCGCTCGCCGCGTACGGGGCGATCGTCGTCGCCGGCCTCGCGCTCCATACGGCGATCGTGTACGGAACGGCGGTCAGGATCCTCGCGCGGATGAATCCGCTCTTCTTTTTCCGCGGGATCCGCCCCGCGCAGATCATCGCCTTCTCGAGCTCGTCCAGCAACGCGACCCTGCCCGTCACGATCCAGTGCGCCGAGGAGAACCTCGGCGTCCCGAAGGACGTCGCGAGCTTCGTGCTCCCGCTCGGCGCGACGATCAACATGGACGGAACCGCGCTCTACCAGGGGGTCGCGACGGTGTTCATCGCGCAGGTGTACGGCATCCCGCTCACGATTATCGACATGCTCACGATCGTCCTCATGGCGACGCTCGCCTCGATCGGGACGGCCGGCGTGCCGAGCGTCGGGCTCATCACGCTCACCATGGTCATGCGGACGATCGGCGTGCCGCTCGAAGGGATCGCCATCATCCTCGGCGTCGATCGCATCCTCGACATGTGCCGGACGGTCGTGAACGTCACCGGCGACGCCGCTGCGGCGGTCATCGTCGCCTCCGGCGAGGGATCGCTCGCCCGCTCCGGCTCGGCTCCGGCCGGGGCGGAGCGCTCGGGCGCCGGGGGCCCGTAAACGGCCGCGGCCGGAACGGAAAGGGTCGCCATGAATAGAACGGCCATCGCTCTTTCGACGGCGCTCGTTGCGCTCTCCCTCGCCGCGTCGTTCTTTTTCAGGAGCGCGCTCTGGGGTCTCGCCGCCTGGGGCGCTGTTTCGCCGATCGCCGCGCTCGTCGCGGCCGCGATCGTCCTGCCGCAGCTCTTTCGTCCCGCTCCCGCGGATCCCTTCCGGCGCATCCCGGAGATACGGTCGACGGCGCTGCGGATAGCCGTCGTCGCCGCGGTCTCGATCCTGTGCTTCAGACTCCTCGGCGCGCGCCACGACCTCTGGGGAGAACGCATCACGCTGGCCTCCGCGCTCGAGCACGGCCGTTGGGTGCCGGCCGGCCCTCTCCCGACGCTCGTGCGCTGGGCCGCGCACCGCTTCCTGAACTCCGTGTTCCTCTGGCGCTCGACCGATACGATCGCCCTGTTCGCCGTCCTCTTCGGGACGCTCTACGTGTTCGCCGCGCGGCTCGCCGCCTCGCGCGTGCTCCCCGAGGAGTCCGAGCGGGGGGCGCGGCC
>JAGUZZ010000281.1:0-4392 GCA_020060525.1 bacterium
ATCTGGAGGCGGGCAGCGGCAGGTCGACGCGACCGCCCGCCGCCGGAACGCCGAGCTTCGCGAAGAGTCTCGCGTACCGCTCCGTGTGCGGAACGACGCCGCGGTACAGGTTCGTCTTGCCGGCGATGAGCGCGAACTTCGCGATTTCGTTCTTGTCGATCATGATCTTCCTCGGCGCGCGCAGCGAATGGTACAGGGCGAGGCTTCGCAGGACGCCGTGCGCGTCGACGACGGCGTCGTAGCGCTCGCGAGCGAGCCGGCATCGAATCCGCGCGAGCTCTCCCGGGCCGCGCCCGTCGATCGTCAGCACCTCGTCGAGATACGTGTTTTCGGCGAAGAGCTCCGCCCAGCGCGCCCTCGTGAGGAGATGGATGACCGCGTCCGGCGCGGCCCTTCGCAGCCGGATGAGCTCCGGAACGAGCAGGACGATATCGCCGAGAGAGCTGAACCTGATGACGAGAATTTTAGCGTAGGGTAAGGGCATCGACACGCTCCGAGTGTTGCGAGCGAATATACCGGAAGATGCGTATCAAGTCCAGATAAATGAAAGAGATAAGGACATTGCGGCGGATGCGACGAGGCCGCGGCCCCTTTTCTTAATTCATTTAATGAAATCGAATTGCATTAATCAGCAATAATTGCAGAATGATAAAAATCAATCTTGAAAATAATCGCTCTTTATCTTAATATGTAGTTTAACAAGCGTTTTGCGGGGTTTTTATCCCATACGGCACAGCGGGGGACTTGCAATGGACGACAAGGACGAAATCGGTTCGAGGATCAAGCAATTCCGCCTTTCGAAAGGGCTTACGCTCAAGGACATCGAGATAAAGGCGAGGGTTTCGGCGACCCATGTCTCCGAAATCGAACGCGGCATGACCTCGCCGACGGTGGGAGCTCTCGCGAAGATCGCCGAGGCCATGGGAACGGACGTGGCCTATTTCGTGGAAAAGCAGAACGTCGCGAAGGTCTCCATCGTCAACAAGACGAAGCGCAAGAGGATGCAGTTCAAGGATTGGGGAGCGACCTACTACAGTCTCGCCAAGGATATCCCGAATCCGCGGTTCTCCTTTCTCGAGGTCGAGCTCGAGCCGGGGATCAAGCGCCCCGAGGAGACGAGCACTCACGGCGGGGAGGAGTTCGCCATCGTGACGAAGGGCGTCATGGAGATCATCATCGGCGACCAGAAATACATTCTCAAGGAAGGGGACAGCATCCATTACAAGGCGGCGAAACCCCACGCGATGCGAAACATCGGCGACGCGAAATGCCGCGCCATCTGGGTCACCCTTCCGCCGTACAGCCTGTAGACGGCGCCGGCGAGGCACGGAGGAGCATGAATCGATGATATCGAAGGAAGAGATCGGAAAACGCATCAAGAAGGTGCGCGAGGAGCAGCATCTGACGCTCAAGAACGTCGAGGCGAAGGCGGGGATTTCGGCGACCCACATCTCCGAGATCGAGCGCGGCAAGACGTCCCCGACGATCGGCGCGCTTATCCGCATCGCCGAGGCCCTCGGTCGCGATCCCGCGTACTTCATCGAGGACGCGGAGCTCGACGACGTTTCCTGCGTTTCGTTCGAGGACCGCAAGCCCTGCGCGCTCGAACGGTGCCCCGGCGCGCGCGAGATGCTCACGAAGTCGATCCCGAGCGGCAAGATCAACGCGCAGCTCATCACGCTCGCGCCGTCGAAAGGCGCGGACGTCCGGCTCCACGCTCACGAAGGGGACGAGGCCGCCCTTGTGCTCCAGGGCGCCGTGCGATTCTCCGTCGACGGCGAGCCTCACGATCTCGTCGAGGGCGACAGCATCTACTTCGTCGCGAGCCAGGATCACGGCTACGCGAACGCGTCCGGAACCGAGCACGCGAAGATGATCTGGTTCGCTTCCGAGCGAAAGGCGGATTGAGGCCCGCCGCCGTCCGCCGTCCCCGTTATCGAGCCGCCCGCCGCGCGCGGGCGGCTTTTTATTTTGTATTGACGGTGCCGGGGAGGCGTTCCTATAGTCGGAGACGAACCGCGAGGAGGGACCTCAGATGGCATCGGAAAACGGAGACGACCGAACCGAATTCCTCTTTCACAATCTCATCGCCATGTTCGCGACGCTCGCGCTCCAGCAGCTCGGCAAGCTCGTGAATCCGCTGACCGGCGCCGTCGAGCGCGACCTGCGCCAGGCGCGCATCACCATCGACATGCTCGAGATGATCGGCGAGAAAACCGCCGGGAACCTCTCGGCCGAGGAGCGGCGCCACATCGACACCGTGCTTACCGAGCTGCGGATGAATTGGGTGGACGAGGCGAACCGCGGCGGGATCGAACCGGAAACGACGGGGACGAACGAGGACTCCGCCGCCGGCGGAACGGACGATGGCACGAAACGTGATACGACGGAAGGATAATCCGAACAGCGACACGGGGAACGAGACAGGAGGCAACGGTATGAAACGAACGGTATGCGCGATCGCACTCGCAGCGGTGCTCGCCGCATCCGGCGCCGCGTGGGGGCAGGACGGCTGGAAGGGCACGTCCGGTCTGCTCCACGTGGAGCGAGCCGGCACGGTCGGGAGAGGCGTGCTTCTTTTCTCCCTCGGCACGTCGTATTACAGGGCGGACGCGACGCTCACGAAGGGTCCGCGCAGCATGCTCAATCCGACCGATTTCGACGAAGCGGACGTCGATTACCATTTCTTCGGGTCCCGGGCGGTTCTCACCTTCGGGCTGAGCGACTACGTCGAATTCGCCGCGGGTCTCAACGTCCGCAACTGGATCATGCAGGTGCCGGAGGAGTTCGAGGTGAACGACGTGTTCGAGACCCGCACGCGCGGCGGTCTCGGAGACACGGATCTGCTCCTCAAGCTTTGTCCGCCCGTGCCGTCGAAGTACGTCGCCGTCGGCGTGCTCGGCCACGCGAGCTTTCCGACGGGGCGCGAGGAGGCGGGCTTCACGACAGGCTCGACCGATTTCGGCGTGAAGGGGCTCCTCTCGCTGAGCCTTCCCGAGAGCAGGAAGTTCGTTCCGATGAAGCTGCATCTCAACGCCGGGTATCGCTTCAACAAGAACGAGGACGACGGCTACGGGATCCTCTACGCGAACAACCCCGATTCGACCGGCTTCTACCCGCCCGGCTATCCGAAATCGCCCGACGGCGAAAGCGACGGATTCAACGACGTTTTTCAGTTCGGCGCCGGGATCGAGTTCCTCGCGAAGGGCTCGAGCCTGTTCGCCGAGTTCACGTGGGATAAATTCATGAACGCCGACTTCGAGGAAGGGGACGCCTACTACCTGCCGGGGAACGCGAACGTCTACACGATCACGCCCGGCATCAAGCTGCTCTCCGAAAAGGGCGGCGGCGTCACCTTCGCCGCGGACATCAACCTCAATCCCGAGGACGACAAGTCCTTCGCCGCCGTTCCCGACTGGGCGCTCTACTTCACGCTCTCGTTCGGCGGGAACGTGCTCCCGCAGGACCGCGACGACGACGGCATCGAGGACAAAGTCGACAAGTGTCCGGACGATCCCGAGGACTTCGACGGGTTCGAGGACACGGACGGCTGCCCCGATCTCGACAACGACAAGGACGGGATCCCCGACGTTCGCGACAAGTGCCCCGATCTCGCCGAGGACTTCGACGGGTTCGAGGACGAGGACGGGTGCCCGGATCTCGACAACGACGGAGACGGAATCCCCGACCTCCGCGACAAGTGTCCGAACGAACCGGAGGATTTCGACGGGGTTCAGGACGACGACGGCTGTCCCGACATCGTCGTCGACAGCGACGGCGACGGCATCCCCGACGACGTCGACAAGTGCCCGACGAAGCCGGAAGACATCGACGGCTTCCAGGACGAGGACGGCTGTCCGGACCCCGACAACGATCTCGACGGGATCCCCGATACGGCCGACCGGTGTCCGAACGAGATGGAGACCTTCAACGGCTACGAGGACGAGGACGGGTGTCCGGACGAGCGTCCCATCGAGGAGCGCTTCATCCTCCGCGGCGTCAATTTCGAGACCGCCTCGGCGTCGATCACGCCCGATTCTTACACGATCCTCGATCAGGTCGTCCGATCGCTCAAGGCGTATCCCGACGTGCGGGTCGAGATCGCCGGCTTCACGGACGACGTGGGCAAGGACGATTACAATATGGGCCTCTCGCAGAAGCGCGCGGATTCGGTCAAGCAGTACCTCGTGAACGCCGGCGTCGCGGCCGAGCGGATCGAGGCGCGCGGCTACGGAGAGACCAACCCCATCGCTTCGAACAAGACGGCCGCCGGGAGGGCCGAGAACCGGCGCATCGAGTTCAAGCGGCTGAACTAGCGCCGGGCGGCGGGCGCGTGGAACGCGACGGGGGGGCGATCGCTCGCCCCCCCGTTTCTTTGTATGCGCGCCGGCG
>JAGUZZ010000236.1:0-3157 GCA_020060525.1 bacterium
CTACGCCGAGATCTCGCGCGAGGTCATGAAGTGCCTCGAGGAGTTTTCGCCGCTCGTCGAGCAGGTGTCGATCGACGAGGCGTACGTCGATCTCACGGGGACCGGGAACGTCCTCGGCGAGCCCGAGCATGCGGCCCTCGCCATGAAGTCCCGCATCCGCGCCCGCACCTCGCTCACCTGCTCCGTGGGGATCTCGACGACGAAGCTGCTCGCCAAGGTCGCCTCCGACCTGCGCAAGCCCGACGGCCTCACGGTCGTGGCCCCCTCGGAGATCGACTCGTTCCTCGCCTCGCTGCCGATCGCGAAGGTGCCGGGGATCGGGGCGAAGAGCGGCGAGGAGCTCTCGAAGCTCGGCGTCCGGTTCGCCGGCGACCTCGCCCGATTCGCGCCCGGGCTGCTCGCCGAGCGGTTCGGGAAATACGGCGAGTGGCTCGCCGAGGTCGCGCTCGGCGGCGCCGACTCGCCGGTCGAGCCGTACACGGCGCCCAAGTCCGTGAGCGCCGAGGAGACGCTCTCCGAGGACACCGACGACGAGAGCGTCCTCGCGCGCGCTCTCCTCGAGCAATCGGAGCGCGTCGGACGGCGTCTGCGCGAAGAGGGTTTCCGGGGGCGGACCGTGACGCTCAAGCTCAAACACAAGGATTTCCGGCAGGTCACGAGGAGCGTCACCCTGCCGGAGCCGACGCAGCTCGGCGAGACGATATATCTGGAAGCGCGAAAGCTCCTCGCCGTATATTCTCTCCGCTCGAAGGTCCGTCTCGTCGGCGTCGGCGTGTCGAATCTCGAGCCGGAGGACGCCGCCCTGCAGCTCACGCTCTTCGGCGGCCGGGAGAGCCCCGCCGGGAAATGGAGCCGCATCGAGCGGGCCTCGGACGAGATCGCGAGGCGCTTCGGACGGGGCGCCCTTCGGCGCGGCGGCCTCGCGGAGAAGGACGATTGAACGCCGCGCGTTCGGCGGCGGGACTCCGCTCCCCCGGGGCCGCGCGGCGCCGCGCCTCCCGCCGCGAACGCGAAAGGAACCGGCTATGATCGAGGTCCTCAGACAAACCGTCATGGTCACGGGGTTCGTGTTCGTCATGATGCTCGTGATCGAATACGTGAACGTGCTCACGAGCGGCGCGTGGCGGCACGGGCTCGCGCGGAACCGCTGGGGGCAGTATCTCCTCGCTGCCTCCCTCGGCGTCGTTCCCGGCTGTCTCGGCGCCTTCGCCGTCGTCGCGATGTACTCGCACCGGCTGCTGAGCCTCGGCGCTGTGGTCGCCGCGATGATCGCGACCTCGGGGGACGAGCAGTTCGTCATGCTCGCCCTCGTGCCGCGTCAGGCGGTCCTCGTGTTCGCCGTCTGCTTCGTGCTCGGGATCGCGGTCGGGGCGCTCGTCGATTCCCTCGGCGGCAAGCGGTTCGCCGCGGGGGCGCTCTGCTGCGACGGGCTCGAGATCCACGAGCACGAGCTCGCCCGGTGGCCGCTCTTCGACCTCGGCGGCATCCGGGCGCAGTGGCGGGAATGCTCCGCCGCGCGGGGGATACTCGCGACCGTGCTCCTCCTCTTTCTCGCCGCCGTGATGACCGGGCAGATCGAGCCCCCCGAGTGGAACTGGGTGCGCGTGACCCTCGTCGCCGCCTCGGCCGTGGCGCTCTTCATCGTGGCGAGCGTGCCGGATCATTTCCTCGAGGAGCACCTCTGGCGCCACGTCGCGAGGCGCCACCTCCCGAGCATCTTTCTCTGGACCCTCGGGGCGCTCACGGCGATCCACCTGCTCGTCGAGCGGGCGGGGCTCGACGTCTCGGGCGCGACGCAGGGAGCGCGGTGGATCATCCTCGCCGTCGCGTGCCTCGTCGGCCTCATTCCGCAGTCGGGGCCGCACCTCGTGTTCGTCACGCTCTACGCGCGGGGCGAAATTCCGTTCTCCGTGTTGCTCGCGAGCTCGATCGTGCAGGACGGACACGGCATGCTCCCGATGCTCGCGCAGTCGCGCCGGGCGTTCGTTCTCGTCAAGGGGATCGCGTTCGTCGCCGGAATCGCCGTCGGCGCCGCCGCCCTCGCGATGGGCTGGTGACAGGCGGCGGCGGGGAGGGAGTCAATGGATCTCGACCGGATCGTCACGCACGGGGATTTCGACGGCGTCGTCTCCGCCGCGATCTGCTCCCGCGTCCTCGGCATCGACCGGTTTTTCTTCACGGGGCCCTCGATGATCGAGCGCTCGGAGGTGTCCGTGACGGCCGGGGACGTCGTCTGCGACCTGCCCTATCCGCTCGAGTGCGGGCTCTGGTTCGATCATCATCCGGGAAACCGCGAGGCGCTCGCGCTGCGCGGCATCGATCCGCTTTCGATCCCGGGGCGGCTCGACGACGCGAAGCCCTCCTGCGCGCGCGTCGTGCTCGAATACTTCTCGCGGGATCATGAGCTCCCCCCGTATTTCGCCGCGACGGTCGCCGAAGCCGACACGATCGACTCGTTCGACTATCGTTCGGTCGAGGAGTGGCGCCGGGAGACCCCCGGCAAGCTCGTCGACATGAGCATGAAGGCGCAGCACGCCGACCGGCGCGGCGAAACGGACTACCTCAACGATCTCGTGCGCCTCGTCCGCGACCGTCCGCTCGAGGAGGTCGCGGGGGAGAGGGACGTCGCCGCGCGGGCCGCGGGCTACCGCGACGAGGAGAGGCGGATGATCGAGTTCATCGAGAAATCCGTGTCCTACCTCCCGCAGGATTCCGCGCGGGAGATCGCGCTTCTCGATTTCACCGGCCACTCGCGGCCGCCGCGCGTGCACAAGAACCTCGCGTATCTCGTCGCGCCCCAATCGCTCGCCGTCCTCGTGCTCGGCGCCGCGTTCCGGGGCGGGCGGAAGACGAACGACCTCTCGGTCTCGATGTCCCTCTCGATGAACCTCAACCGGAAAGACCACGGCAAGGATATCGGCGAGATCATGCGGAGGCTCAACATCGGGGACGGCCACGCGGGCGCCGCGGCGGGCGCCGTGAGGAGCGACACGAAGGACGCGATGCTCCGGGCGAAAAAACGGCTCCTCGCCGACATCTGGAAGCTCTGGGTCGAAGGACCGCGCGGCGCCGGAGGCGCTGCGTGAAGCCGGGAGTCCGCATATCGCTCGCCGCGCTAGCGGCGGTCCTCTGCGCGGCGGCGGGCGAGGGGCTCTAC
>JAGUZZ010000316.1:0-13025 GCA_020060525.1 bacterium
CGGGCGGCGGCGCCGAGGGCCCTGAAGGCGATCCGCCGGGCCGCCGGAAGCTCCGCGATCCGCGCGTCGAACGCCTTCGCCATCCGCTCGAAGAGGAGCGGCACGCCGATCATGACGGTCACGCCCTCGCGCTCGACGTCCTCGCGGATGTCGCGCGACTTGAGGGAGCGGCCGAAGAACACCTCCGCGCCGATCGCGAGCGGCACGAGAAGGTTCGCCGTCGCCGCGAAGGTGTGGTGGAGCGGAAGGATCGAGAGAAAAACGTCCGTGCTCCGCACGGGTATCCGCCGAGCGCAGGACTCGACGTTCGAGACGACGTTGCGGTGGGTGAGCACGATCCCCTTCGGCTGACCCGTCGTTCCCGACGTGTAGCAGATGGCGGCGGGATCCTCGGGGCGCACGGCGTCGAGGCGCCCGCGGAACCGGCGGTCGCCCGAACCGAGGAGGCGTTCCCCCTCGGCGATGGCGGCGTCGTAGGAGCGCCGCGCGTCCTCGCCCTCGCCGCCGATCGCGAGCGTCTCGACGCCGGGGAGATCGATCCGGCCGGAGAACGCCGCGGCGGCCGCGCGGGATACGACGAGATGCGACGCCCCGCAGTGCATGAGACAGCGGCGGATCTCGTTCTCCCGCAGCTGCGTGTCGAGCGGGACGATCGAGGCTCCGCTCGACACGGCCGCGAGATAGGCGACCGCCCACTCGGGGCCGTTCTCGGCGAGAAGGGCGACCCTTCCGCCCGCCGGAACCCCCCGCGCGACGAAAAAGGCGCCGAGCGCCGAGACGAGGCGGCCGAGCTCCCCGTAGACGATCGTTCGATCCCCGCCCGCCTCTCGGCATTTGAGGGCGGGCGCGCCCGGCCGCTCCCGGACGGACCGCGCGGCGAGAGCCGGGATCGTGCCGTCCGCGGGCGGCGGGGAGGAGAGGATATCGAGCTCGTTCGAGGACGCCATGCTTCGCCTCAGCCCGGATCGAACCGGCCGAGCCCCGCTTCGCGGGCGAGCCGCACCGCCTCCCGCCATTCATCGCGGGAGAGCGGGCGGTCTATCGGCGGGTGCTCGCAGGAGCGATGCTCGGGCCGGTACTGCGCCATCACGTTCACGTAGGTGCCGCGCGAGATCCCGTCCGCGAGAAACGCGGCGATCCGCTTCGAGTCGTCGAGCATCCCCGGCATGACGAGATGCCGCACGAGAAGCCCTCGCCGGGCGACGCCTTCGTCCGAGAGCTCGAGATCGCCGACCTGCCGGTGCATCTCGCGGACCGCCGCGCGGACGACCGCGGGGTAATCCTCCGCGCCCGCGAGACGCTTCGCGACGGCGGGATCGAAGAACTTCACGTCGGGCATGTAGATGTCGACGACGCCGTCGAGAAGGGCGAGAACGTCGAGCGAATCGTAGCCCCCCGTGTTGTACACGATCGGGAGGTCGAACCCGCCCTCGACCGCGCTTTCGAGCGCCTCGAGGATCTGCGGCACCACGTGCGTCGGCGTGACGAGGTTGAGGTTGTGGCAGCCGAGCTCGAGGACGCGGAACATGAGCGCCGCGAGCCGGCCCGGCGTCGCCTCCTCGCCGGCGAGCTCGTGGCTGATCTCGTGGTTCTGGCAGAAGACGCACTTGAGGTTGCAGCCGCCGAAGAAGACGGTGCCCGATCCCCTGTCCCCGACGAGCGCCGCCTCCTCGCCGAAGTGCGCGTGCGCGCTCGAGACGACGGCGAGCCTGCCGACGCCGCACACGCCCCGTTCGTCCTCGAGGCGGTTTACGCCGCAGCGCCGCGGGCAGAGGGAGCAGCTCTCGAGGAGCGCCGCCGCCCGCTCGCGGCGCCGGGCGAGCTCGCCGCTCCGAGCGAGAGCGAGATACGCGGGGTAGTCGGTTCTTCGCTCCATGGCGGCCGGACAGCCTCTCCGAAGGAGACGTGCCGCGCGAAACGCGGCCGTTTCCCTCATGGGGCGCGCCTCACTCCTCGGCGTCGCCGATCTTCTGCCAGTGCTGGTTCTCCGACGGAAGGCCGCGCACGTTGCGCGAGGAGGAGCGCTGCATCTTGCGTATGCGATGGCGGAAATCGAGAAGCTTGCGCCCGATCTTCGCGTGGAGCGTTTGGATCGGGTCCTTCGAACGGCGGCATTCGTAAAGGGAATGCGTGTACTCCCTCGGGAAGCGGCGCATCATCTCGAAGATGAAATCGTGCGAGTCGAACCGGGGCTCGAGGTGGTCGATCACCGTTTCGAAGACGTCGTCGCGGAAGAGCTCCTCGGCCTCTCCGCGCCTGCGCCGGCGGCGGGGCGGCCCCGCGGGCTTTTCACCATTTGTCATGATGGACCCTCGTTTCGTCGTACTGGGTGCGCGGCTCCTTCGTCTCTCCCGGCCGGCCGATCGAGACGAGGCTCAGGACGCCCGCGCGGGCGGGGATGCCGAGAACGGCGCGTATGGCCGAGACGCGCTCCTCGCGGGGATGGCAGCCGAGCCAGACCGCGCCGAGACCGAGCGCGGCGGCGGCGACGAGAATATTCTCCGTGGCGGCGGCGCAGTCCTGTATCCAGAAGTCGGGGGAGATCTCCGTGTCGCCGCAGACGCAGATCGCGACCCCCGCCCCGGCGAGCATCGCGCCGTGCGGGTGCGCGGCGGCGAGCGCGCGGAGCGTCGTTCGGTCCCGGATCGCGACGAAGTGCCACGGGCGGAGGTTGCGCGCGGACGGCGCGGCCATGCCCGCCTCGAGGAGGCTTCGAACCTCCTCCTCCGTCACGGGCTCGTTCGTGTACGTCCGGATGCTCCGCCGCGCGAATATCGCCTCGAGGCTCATGCCCGCTCCTTTCGCCGAGGCTCGATTATACCCGACAATTCCCTCTGTCTCAACGCCTCGTAGAGCAGGATCGTCGCCGCCGCGGCGACGTTGAGCGAGTCGGCGGCCCCCATCATCGGAATGCGGACGTCGAGATCCGACGCCTCGACCCACGCCGCTCCGAGCCCCCGGTCCTCGCTTCCGACGACGACGGCCGCGGCCCGCGCGAGGCCGGCGGCCGTGTACGGAGTTTCGGCCGCGGGGGAGGTCGTGACGATCGAAGCGCCGCGCCCCTTGAGCCACCGTATCGCCTCGAAGGAGGAGGAAACGGCGACCGGAACGGCGAAGATCGTTCCGAGGCTCGCCCTGATCGCGTTCGGATTGTACGCGTCGCACGCGGGATCGGATACGATGACGCCCGAGACGCCCGCGCCGTCCGCCGAGCGCATGAGCGCGCCGAGGTTCCCCGGCTTCTCGACGGAGTCCACGACGAGGTAGAGCGGCGCCGGGCCGCCGGGCAGATCGTCGAGTGCGCGGTGCGGTCTGCTGGCGACCGCCACGAGGCCTCCCGATTCCTCCCGATAGGCGATTTTGGCGAACGCGGCGCGGGCGACGGCCGTCACCGGGACCCTCTCCCGGGCGAGCCGGTCGACGAGTCGGGAGGCTCCCGCTTCCGGCGCCGCGACGTCGGGGCAATGGAAGACCTCGACGAGAGCGACGCCTCCGGCGACGGCGCGCTCGATCTCGCGGAGCCCCTCGATCAGGATATGACCCGAGGGATCGCGCGCGCCCCGTCTCGCGAGGCGCTCGATCTCCTTTATCCTCTCGTTCTTCGGGCTCGTGATTTTCGCGGGTTCGTCCATTATTCGCCTGCCGGCGCCGGTCCGGATGGAACGCGCCGTTTTCCCCACGATAGCGGCATTGCGCGGCGGGGTTCAACAGATAAATGGCCGTCGCGGCGCCGTTTGCCCTTTGAAACCCGCCCGCGAAGCCCCTGGAGGGGCCCGAACCTCCCCCGCGGGCGGCGTCACTATAGGCTTGCATTCCGAGTCGTGTCGGTGTATACTATTACACAATAAGGAATTATCAATTATAAGCGCGCGCCGCGCGATCCGGGAAACTCGAACCCCTCGGGGGCGCGCGCAAACGGATGCAACGTGTGGAGGAGCTTGTATGGGCTCGTTTCGCGAAGGCCCAATATGGATTGTTGTCGTCTTTTTCGGAATTGTTATCGCGTGCGCGTGCGCGCTCGTCGATTCCGCCGGAGGGCAGGCCATGACCGGTTCCGAAACGAAAACCGTTCGACGCGTCGCGCTCGTCGGCGCGTCGGTCGGCGGGGCATGGGATTTTCCGGGGCTTCCCGCGCGCGCGGGCGTCTCCGGATACGAGCTCGAATACGTCGCCAGATACCGCTTCGACAAGAGCGAGGAGATCGCGGCGCTCCTCGCGCGCGAGGAGCGCAGGCCCGACGCCGTCATCATCAAGGAATGCGCGGCGTTCTTTCCCGGCGATACGGAAAAGCACCGGAACCTCGTGCGGCGATGGGTCGCCGAGTGCCGCGCCGCCGGCGTCGCGCCAGTTCTCGCCACGGTTGTGCCCGTGACGCGCACGTATCCGCTCCGCATGTTCGTGCTCGAGCTGCTGCACGGGAGGCTCCGTTTCCCGAAGGAAACGCAGCGCGCGATCCTCGCCTACAACGATTGGATCCGCGAGTACGCGAGGACGGAGGGCCTCCCGCTCCTCGATCTCGAGACGGCCGTCCGCTCGAGCGATGCGAATCGGCACCTCAAGGAATCGTACGCCCGCAAGGACGGGCTCCATCTGAACGCCAAGGCGTACCGCGAGCTCGACAGAATCGCGGTGCCGGCTCTCGAACGCATACCGTATCAGCGATGAAGGGGAACGCCATGAAGAAATCAGCGCTCATCGCCGTCGCCGCCGCCCTCGCCGCGGCGTTTTCAGCGGCCGGAAGCGCGGCCGCGACCCGCACCGCCCCGCTCGTCATCGATCATCTGTGCGCCGACCTCGGCGCGATACCGTCGAGCTGGATCGACGAGGCGCAGGCGCTCGTCAAATGGCACTACGCGCACACCTCGCACGGGAGCCAGCTCACGAACGGTCTCGATACGATCGAAGCGTTCGATCCCGCGTACGACGCCGAGATCGGCAGGAGCTATCTCCCCGTCGTCGCGAACGCGCTCTGCGTGTTTCAGGGGCAGGAGGACGCCACGTACATCGAGCCCCAGGATTACTGGGAGACGAGCGAGGGGATGGATAGGACGCGCGCCGTCCTCGCGAACAATCCGTCTATCAACGTCTCCGCCTTCGCGTGGTGCACCCAACTCTCGAGCGCGACGGAGGAATACGTGCAGGCGTACCTCGACTCGATGACCGTTCTCGAGGGGGAGTTTCCGAACGTGACCTTCGTCTACATGACGCAGAACGCGCAGTCCGAAACGGCGAACAGGACGCTCCGCAACAGGCAGATCCGCGATTTCTGCGTCGCGAACAACAAGGTTCTCTACGACTTCGAGGATCTCGACTGCTGGTGGTTCAACCCCGAGACGCAGGAGTGGGAGCAGGGGACGTACACCGATTACTGGGGCAACGTGTGGCCGGTCCAGCACCCGCAGTACGACGGCGCCGAGGTCGCCCACACGACGTGGGAGAGCTGCTTCCAGAAGGGCGAGGCCGTCTGGTGGATGGTCGCCCGGCTCGCCGGCTGGGACGGTTCGACGGCCGGCGTCGATTCGGCCTCGTGGGGCGAGATCAAGAGCATTTTCCGATGAGATCGCCGCGGCTCGGCCGCTCCGGGCATGAAAGGAGACCCGCGTGGAGAACGTGAAACGTTGCGCGCGCTGCATCCTTCCGGGATCGTACCCCGGGATCGCTTTCGACGAGGCCGGGGTTTGCAACTTCTGCGCCGCGCACGAGCGTTGGACCCCGCGCGGTCTCGAGAAGCTCGAAGGGGCGCTCGCGCCCTACCGCGGCGTCCATCCGCGCTACGACTGCATCGCGGCCGTGAGCGGCGGGCGCGACAGCTCGTATATGCTCTGGTACGCGGTTCGAAAGCTCGGCCTTCGCACGCTCGCGGTCTCCGTCGACAACGGCTACGTTCCGGAGCAGACGAAGGTCAACATCGAGCGCGCCGTGAAGACCCTCGGCGTCGATCTCGTCGTCAAGAAGCATGCGCACGTCCGCTCCTGCTTTCCGCACACGATGCGCGCGTGGATCCGCCGCCCCTCCCCGGGCATGATCGGGCTCCTCTGCGGCGGCTGCAACTACGCGCTCCGCTACCATCTCCTCGAAACGGCCCGCGAGCACGACGTGCCGCTCATGCTCTTCGGCGTGGGCGAGCCCGAGCCGCCGACGACCTTCGCCGAGCGTCTCCTCATGTCCGATCCGAACCGCGAGATGAGCAAGCCCCGCCTCGCGGCGGGGTTCGCGCTCAAGATCGCGCAGAATCCCGCCTACGTCGCGAACCCGCGCGTCGTCGCCACGTACGGGAAGGAGTTCGCCTTCCGGTGGTCGAAGGGGATGCGCAAGTTTCTGACGAGGCGCATCGCGTACCCCGCGATGAAGATCCTCGAGCCCTTCTACTACATCGGATGGAACGAGGAGGAGATCTCCTCGACGATCGCGCGTGAGCTCGGTTGGAAGAAGGCCTCCTACGCGGGCGCGGCGTGGCGGTCCGACTGCACGATCGCGACGCTCAAGAACTACCTGTACGGGAGGACCCTCGGATTCTCGAAGGTCGACGAGCTTCTCAGCAACATGGTCCGCACCGGCATGCTCACGCGGGACGCCGCGCTCGAACGCCTCGGGCGCGACAGCGTCATATCGGAGGATTTCATCCGGGAGTTTCTCTCCGGCGAAGGGGTTTCCTACGAGGCGCTCGACCGTTCGCTCGCCCGATCGGGAGCGCCCGCGACCTGACGCTTCCAGCGAACCGCTCGACCAAGCGTCCTTCTCCGGAAGAAGCTCGCCTCGTGCCGAAAGCCCATTCGCTCGATCGTCCGGGAAATCAGCGAGTCGTCCCCGGGCACGAGAACATACGCCCGCTTCGCGCCTTTCATGGCGGAAGCGTCGCGCAGCATCCGGACGAGCGCTCCCCGCAGACAATCTTCCGTTCGATGGTCCGAATGCAGATAGAAGCCGAAGAGGGCTGCGCCGCCTTCAGGCACCCGCCATTCTTGACCGACCTCGCCGAATTCCAGCGTACTGGTCTGTTCGGCGAGCCATCCCGAGCACGCCAAGACGCCGTCGACGACGGAGGTATACGCGCGATGGCCCGCTTCGAGTCTCGATTGGGCGCGGCTCAAGAACTCCTGAATGGACGGAGAGCGCCCGCCCGTCTCCTGGAAGGCCATGAGGTCGTTCAAATCATCCCGGCGCGTCGCATGCGTATTTTCAAGATTCGGGAAATCGCTCATCTCCGCCGCGTACAGCTTCACCTCTCGGGTTTCGAAGAGCGCGGATCCGATGCCGGCAAGAGTTCCGGGACGGATCGCGTTTCGAATGAAGCTCCCGAGCGCTTCACGCACACGCTCCGGCTGCAGCGAGAGGCGGCACAGCACATTCTTCCCGATGCCGGAGATCCGCATCTTCGCCTTGTGGCGCAGGCAAGCGGCGCGGCTGAAAAAGATCGTGAGGACGAACGCATCGTCGCGGTGCGTCGCGAATTTATCTTTGTACGTACCCCCGGGGGTAAGATCCCATTCGCGAAAGCCCTTTTCCGCAAGCCGAATTCCAAGAAGAAGGAGATGAAGCCCGCTAAGCGAATACTTGGCCAGGAATGGCGAATGAGTGTGGAGGTACCCGATCACCTGGTCCCGGTTAATAATTCCTATGCGAGCCGAGATTACCTTTCCGTTCAGGCGTAGAACGGAAACGTGCAGCAGATCAGGAATCCTAAACAGCGAAACGTGGAATGGCTTCTTGCTCGGATCGTTTCGGAAAGGCAGCTTGTTATAGGCCGCGCCTTTTCGAAAGTCGTTGAACGCGATGATCTCGTCGAACTCAGCTTCCAGATCTTCGAAACGCTCGATATGCTGAAGTTGCAGGGTTCCGAGGTTCTCGAGTCGGTTGAGTTGACGCCTATTTCTCTTCTCATGTAGGGACTCCCGAAGCTTGTTTCCATCACCCAAAGCAATGAGGCCCCGTGGAAAAGCGCGAATATCGCTGGAGCCGTGCCACCTGCCGCCGGCTCGAAAGCTCTCGAGCGGCGCATCCGGACGAATATAAGTGAATTGCAGCCTCCCCCTCGGGAACGCCTCTCGCAGGCTCTCGAGAGCGGCCTCGATGAACTGCGTGCGGAGCTCCGGCAGCGCCAGCCACACTTGATATTCCGCGTGATGCGTGCCCGCGACCACGAGCCTCCCGTGTTCTCTCTCGACCGCCAACGGGAGGATTCCCGCGAGGTTTCCGCGCCCGTCGCGGCCGATTGCGAGGAGCGGTTCATAGAAGGCGTCGTAGTGGCGGTACCAGGCGTCGAGAAAAGGCGGGCTCTGGAAGACCGTGGACCACGGACACCGCGCGTGGAGACGCTTCCATTGTTCGCGAATTTCGACGGCCCCGAGGAGCTCGCGCGCATCCTCTCCCCGACGAATCTCGACGTTGCATTGCATCCGTCATCCTCTCAGAGCGGGATCTTGAGCCACGAACGCTCCTGTCTGTCGAGGAGCGCGAAGACCGTTATTCCCAGAAAGACGATCGACGTCGCGGCGCCGAGTCCGGCGATCCGGCCGAAGCTCGGCGTCACGAATCCGCGTACGGCGAGCCACGAGAGGGCGTGGATCGCGGCGCTGACGGCGCCGATGCGCCCGAAGGTGCGGTAGAAGCGCCCGTTCGGAAAGCCGATGACGCGGTTCGTGTAGAGGGGTATGAAGACGAGGGTCGTCATAGTCACGGGAAGGAGCGTGCCGAGTGCGACACCGACGATCCCGAATCGGCGCGCGAGCAGGATGCTGATGCCGAGGTTCGCGAGCCCCTCGAGAACGACGATGAGAGAGTAGATCTTGTGCTTCGATATGCCGTAGAGGAGAGTCGACGGCGTCACCTGAATCGTGTTGAAGATCTGCGCGACGGCGAGTACGGCGAGGACGTGCCACGAGTCGAGGTAGTTCGGCCCCATCCACCGGAGGATGAAGGCCTTGCCGTAGATGAGGAGCGATCCGCCGATGAAGAACGAGAGGATCATGTTGAGCTTGAGCGACAGATGGTACCGCTCGCGCAGCGTTTCGTAGTCGCCCTCGCCCTCGAGCTTGCTGAAGAGGGGCTTGATCGAGGAGATCGCGCTGATGACGATCAGGAGGTAGTACCCCGCGATGCGGCTTCCGATGTTGTAGTGCGTGACGTGGACGAGGCCGAGCATCGCCGTGATGACGAAGGCGTCGACGTTGAAGCGGAGCTGTTTCGCGATCGCCGAGACGAAGCTGTAGATGCTGTAGTCGTAGAGCTGCCGCACCGTTTTCTTCGAGAAATCGCGCAGCCTGACGAGCGTCTCCGGGTACCTGCTCCGCAGGTAGAGGATGTTCGCCGCGTACCCGACGAGATCTCCGGCGAGGGTGGCGACGGCGAGCGCGACGATGCCGTGGCCGCGCTCGAGCGCGAGTACGATAAGCGCCGTGCGCATGAGCGTTTTCGCGATGTCGAAGATATTGACGACGTCGTAGCGGATGTGCGCGTAGAGGAAACCGTAGATGCCGCGAACGGGGAACGAGAGCGCCATGTCGACCCCGACGATGAGGAACACGATGCGAAAGACCGGGATGTCGGCCGCGTCCTTCACGAAACGCGGACAGACGGCGATGACGACGGCGGTGAGGACGAGCGTGACGGCGCCGACTATGGAGAAGAGCAGCACGGACGAGCTGAAGACGCGGCCGATCTCCGCGTCGTCCTTTCGGCCGAGCGCGCGGGCGACGTAGCGCTCGTTGGCCGTTCCGATCCCGAGATCGAGGAATCCGAAGTACCCGATCATCGTTCCGATGAGGATCCAGAGCCCGTACCACCGGTCCCCGACGTGGCCGATGACGTAGGGAATCATGAAAAAGGATATAGCGATGTTGAGAACCGGGCTGAGGACCCGGAAGAGAGAGCTCCTGAGGATTCTATCTCCTAAGCCTGCCACGTCCCCTCCCCACTCTCGCTCGGCGCGCCGCGGTCGCGTCAGTCGTCGCTCTCGATCCCGAGACGCGAGCGCACCCGGGCCACGATCTCCGGCATCTCGGCCGTCTCGAGACGCGAGAGCGCTTCGAGACGCTCCATATATCCTTCGCGAACGAGCTTCGCGAGCTCGAACGCGTACGGATGGAAGCTCCAGGCCTTCCTGTGAATCTCGTTGGCGAAGGCGTTGAGCAGGCAGTTCGTCGAGTTCGGATCCGTGTCGTCGGGTTTGCGCCATCCGAGGGCCTTGATCTCCTCGACGATCCGTCCCTCGTCGTAGTCGAGGAAGGCGAGCGGACTCACGTTATACGGGAACCGGTCGGCCGCGGCGAAGTGCGCCTCGGTGAGGAAGTAGTTCTCGATCTCGGGACCCGCGGCGGCGCGCATCGGCTCGAGGAGCGCCTTCTGCATCGTGCGGATCATCGCCGCGTTGTTCTTGAAGATCGAGGCCTCGATCGGCGCCTGACCCGGCGACCAGCCGTACGCGACGAAGGGGATGTCCCCCTCGATCGCCATGCGGAGGACGACGAACTTCACGACGCCCATGCAGCTCGTGCAGATCGTGCTCGCCCGCTCGAGCGTTTTCGGCGCGTACATCTGCGAGGAGACCGCCGAGCGGAAGAGCGTGCGCAGGACGTCGAACCGCGGCTTGTAGAGGACGTGATCGACGCCGAGCGTCTCGACGACGTTGCGGATGTTCTCGATCGAGGCGGGGGAGATGAATCCGTTGTCGAGCGTGAGCGCGAGGATCGAGAGCCCGAAGCGCCGGCGGAGCACCATGAGGGTGTAGGTCGAGTCCTTGCCGCCGCTGTACGCCATGATGGCGTCGTAGCCGCCGCGCCGGCGGCGCCCCGCGACGAGCTCCTCGAATCGCGCGCGGTATTTTTCCTTCGATTCCTCGAGTCTTTCGGGCTTGAAACTCCGGCAGAAGTTGCAGACGCCCCGCTCGTCGAAGGAGACGCCGGGAAAGGTCTCCGGCAGCACGCAGCGCGTACAGATCTTCATCGGTTCATTCCTTCCGTGCCGCGGCCGCGCGGGGCGGCCGCGCGAATCAGAGTTTCGGCGCCGGCGTCGGCTCGCGGAGCGGCTTCGTGGCGTCGCGCTTTCTCGCGAACTCCCGCGCGGCGCGCGCCACCTGCTCGGGGGCGAGGCCGAGGGCCGCGGCGATCTCCGCGTGCGGCACGCCGTGCTCGACGCCGTAGATCACGTAATCGAGGATCGCGTACGGCATGCAGAAGTAGAAGTCGGCGTCGCTCACCGGGAAGCTGTAGGTGTCGGGGCTCGGTGTCCGCTCGAGCACCTCGCGGGGCACGCCGAGGTGCGCCCCGAGCGCGAAGACCTGAGCCTTGTAGAGGTACGTGAGCGGCTCGATGTCGACGCCGCCGTCGCCGTACTTCACGAAGAAACCCTGGATGTACTCCGGGTAGTTCGTCGTTCCGCAGACGACGTAGTACCGCCGCTCCGCTTCGTAGTAGAGCTGCGTCATGCGGAGGCGCTGCTTGATGTCGTTCGCCGCCATGAGCTCGAGGTAATCGGAGGCGCTCACGCGCTCCGAGCGGATCGAGCCGTCCGGGAGGAGCACCTCGATCCGGTAGACGTTCAGGCGGTCGCGGTCGAGAAGATCCTGCGGCAGAACGAGACGGAACCTGAAGGGCTCCGGGACGCCGGGGACGAGCCGCCGGACGATCGCGTCGCGCTTCTCGTACACGCGGAACGTCTCGAGTATCGGCGTGAGGTTCACCTCGTGGCATTCGATGCCGAGGGAGTCCGCGACGAGCTTGCCGTACTCGCGGCTCACCGGGTTCGAGTCCTTCTCGGGGAGCAGGATCCCGACGACCCGTTCCCTGCCGAGGGCGCGTACGGAGAGGGCGGCCGAGACGGAGGAATCGATGCCGCCGCTCAGACCTATGACGATCCCCTTGCGCCGGTAGTACGTGCGCACCGATTCGCGGATGAAATCGACGAGCGTGCCAGCGGTTTTCTCCGGATCTATCTTCAGAACGTCGGTGCTGAATGCCATGGCCGGTCCTTTCGGCTGTGGGCGGCGTTCCGGACGGCGCCCGGCGCTAGAGCCCCTTTTTCGTTATCTTGCCCGTCGAGGTCTTGGGGAGCTCCTCGCGGAACTCGACGAACTTGGGCACCATGAAATCCTCGAGATGCCGCATGCAGTGCGCGACGATCTCCTTTTCGGTGACGGCGGCGCCGCTTTTCGGCACCACGTAGGCCTTGACCGCCTCGCCGAGCGTTTCGTCGGGAACGCCGACGACCGCCGCCTCGAGGACGGCGGGATGCTCGTAGAGGACGTTCTCGACCTCTTTCGGGCTCACCTTCTCGCCCCGGCTCTTGATGATATCGTCTCCGCGCGAGACGAAGTAGAGGAACCCCTCGCCGTCCATCCGAAAGAGATCTCCCGTGTAGAGCACGCGCTCCCACGGCCATCGCCCGGGCCGGAGCACTCTCTCCGTCTCCTCGGGCCGCTCCCAGTATCCCTGCATGACGTTCGCCCCGCGGACGACGAGCTGCCCGACGGCTCCGGGCTCGGTGACGACCCGGTCCTCGTCGTCGACGAGGTAGACCTGCTCGTTCGGCATCCCCTTGCCGACGGATGTCGGCCGGCGGTCGAGCTCCTCGGGGGGGAGGTACGAGACGCGCTTGCATTCGGTGAGCCCGTACATCGAGTAGAGCCTCGCGCCGGGAAAGAGCTCGCGGAGCCCCCGGATGTGCGAGAGGGGGAGCGCCGCGGCGGTGTTCGTGAGATAGCGAAGATCGGGAAAGGACTCCTTCCGCAGCTCCTCCAACTGCAGCAGGATCGCGGATATCGTCGGCACGATGGGGAATCCGGTCGCCTTCTCCGCCTTGAGCGTGTTTATAACGGCGTACGGGTAGAGGAAGGACTTTTCGAGGACGACCGTTCCGCCGAACTGCGCCGCCATGATGATCTGGTAGAGGCCGTAGTCGAAGGAGAGCGGGAGCACGCTCAGGATGACGTCGTCCTCGCGGTTCTCGAGATACGTCGTGATGGAGGTCGAGGCGGAGACCATGTTCCGGTGGGTGAGCATGACCCCTTTCGGATTGCCCGTCGTGCCCGA
>JAGUZZ010000073.1:0-9804 GCA_020060525.1 bacterium
CGGCGGCGGCGCGCCCGCGCGTCCGTCGACGATCTCGGGAAGCGTCGCCGGATACCAGCGATGGCCGCGGAGCGTCTCCTCGTAGCGTCCGGGGACGCCGGGAACGGCGCGGCCCGCGTGCGGCACGAAGAGAAAAACGACGAACCCCGCTCCGAGAAAGAGGAAGAGGTACCAGACCGTCAGCGGCAGGAAAAGCTCGCCCGCCGACAACCGGACGGTGAAAAAGACGAGGGAGCACACGAGGAAGACCCAGAGCGTCGCGAGAAAGATCTTTTGTTCCCTGCTGTACTGCACGGCTTCGAGGCTCCGCGGCTTCCGGATGCCGTCACCACGTCGACTTGATCTCCGCCACCGCCCAGCGCGATCCCTCTCTGACGAGGGTGACGTATACCTTGTCCTTGAAGAGCCCGCCGTTCTGCTTGACCCGGTAGCTCCTCTGGGCGATCCCGTAGATGCGCCGGTCCTGCTTCTCGATGTTGTGATACTTCACGAACTGGAAGCTGAGCTGGCTCGAGCCGCCGAACAGATCCTTCATTATGTAGAGAAACTGGGATTTCGTGAAGTAGCCGCCGCGCCGCTCGATGCCGCGGATCTCGATGAGGATCGGCGAATCGCTCGCGAGGGCGGAGAGCGCCTGCGCGTCGCCATCCCGCCACGCCTTCTCGAAGCTCTTGAACACGAGGATCGGCTCGCCGGCCGTTTCGACTTCGGGCACGCTGATCGCGCGGGACTTATCCTGAGCGGCGGACGATCCCGGCGGCGCCGCGAGGATTGCGAGGGCGACGGCGAGGGCATATGCTTTCGGGCGGAACATGCTCCACGCATCCTTCCTTCCGAGGCGGCCCGCGGTCCGGAGACGGAAAGGCCCCGCAGGGGCACACCTACCCTCTTTGGATAAGGCAAGGCTCATGCCACATTATTATGTTGCAATATAAAGAGTTAGGCGGCAACTCGACGCCGGCGGTGTCCACTTTCGGAGACTGCTGTCCACAATAGTGGACGCCGGTCCGGGCAATTCACCAGGTTCGATAAACGAAGAGTCCGATAATGACGAGGCCGAGCGCGAACTTGACCAGCGAGGCGAGGAGCTTTCCGACGAACGCGAAGAACCCGGTCTGCAGCGCCCGGTCGAGCGAGCGGTATTTGGCGTACTCGAGCAGCACCGCCCCGCCGAAGGCCCCCGCGAACGCGAAGACGAAGCTCCCGACGACCGGCAGGATCGCCGTTCCGAGGATCGCCCCCGCGATCCCTCCGGCGAACGCCCCGAAGACGCCCCATTTCGTGGCGCCCTTGCGCGCGACGTACACGACGCCGAGGAGCGACTCGACGATCTCCCCGACGACCGCGATCGCCGCCATGAGAAGGAGCATCCGCCAACCGACCGAGGAGAAACGCGTGGCGGCCCCGTATATGAGGATGCCCGCGAGCGCGATCCAGCTCCCGGGCAACCCCACGAAAATGAGCAGGTTGACGAACAGCAGCGCGGCGTAGAGAGCGACGTGGCCGATCGCGTGCATCGGGTCCTACGCGGCCGGCGCCGCCTTGCGCCGCATCGTGATGCGATTCTGCCACTCGACGACGAGCGAGCTCGCGACGAAGACCGACGAGTACGTTCCCGTGACGATGCCGATCGTCATCGCCAGCGCGAAATCGTGTATGACCTCGCCGCCGAAGAAGAGGAGGAAGAGCACCGCCAGGAGCGTCGTGCCGGCCGTGATGATCGTGCGGCTCAGCGTTTCGTTCACCGAGACGTTGACCATCCCCTCGTACGACTCGCGCCTCCGCAAGCCGAAGTTCTCCCGGATGCGGTCGAACACCACGATCGTGTCGTTGATCGAGTACCCGACGATCGTGAGGAGGGCCGCGACGATGACGAGCGAGATCTCCTTGCCGAGAAGCGAGAAGATCCCCGTCGTGATGAGGATGTCGTGGGCGAGCGCGAGGATCGCGCCCACCGCGAACTTGAACTCGAAGCGCCACGATATGTAGACGAGAATGCCGAAGAGAGAGACGACGATCGCGGCCCACGCCCTGTTCGCGAGCTCCTTGCCGATCTTCGGCCCCACCGTCTCGGTTCTCCTGATCTCGATCTCGCGGTCGGGAAACTCCTTCGCGAGCTCGCCCTTGATCGCGTCCGCGATCTTCGCTTCGGCGCCGAGGAGCGGGAGACGGAAGGCCGCGCGGGTCGAGGTCTCGGCCGTCGCGTCGAGGATGCTGCGCCCGCCGCCCCGCAGCCCGTTGACGAGCCCTTCGAGCTCGGGCAGGGAGTCGGCCTCGACGACGACGAGCGTCGCCCCGTCGAAGCCCCGCGAGGGATCGGGCGCTTGCTCCCGGGACGAGACGACGCGCCAGTTGCGCTCCGGCGCGGCCTCCGCGAGCCACTCGCCGAGCAGGGCGGAGGCGTCCTCCGCCTCGCCGACGCTCTCGATCCGCAGGATGAACTCGTTGTCCTCGCCGAACTCCTGGATCTCCGCCTTGGCGTATCCCGCCCGCGTCATGACGGCGCGCAGATTGCCGATCGGAACCGGCTCGTCGAAGCGCATCTGAATGATCGTGCCTCCGACGAAATCGACGCCGAGCTTGAGCCCGCCCTTCGCGATCATCGAGACGAGACCCACGACGATAAGGACGCCCGACAAGATGAAGGCTTTGTACCGGAAGCCGACGAAGTCGACATTGGTCTTCTCGAAGAATCGCATCGATCTCTCCTCGTTATCTCGTTAAATGCTCAGCTTCTTCACGGGCCGCGCGAGCCACAGATCGAAAATGAGGCGGGCGAAAACGCACGCCGAGAACATGCTCGCGAGGATCCCGATGCTGAGCGTCGTCGCGAACCCCTTGACCGCGCCGGTGCCGAACTGCCAGAGGGCCACCGCGGTGATGAGCGTCGTCAGGTTCGAATCGACGATCGTCACGAACGCCCTCGCGTACCCGGCGTCGACGGCGGAACGGATCGTCTTCTCGCGGCGGAGCTCTTCGCGGATGCGCTCGAAGATGAGCACGTTCGCGTCGACCGCCATGCCGATCGTGAGCACGATCCCCGCGATGCCGGGAAGCGTGAGCGCCGCGCCGAAGTAGGCGAGCATCCCGAAGATGATGAGCAGCGTGAGCGTGAGGCCGAGACTCGCGATGGCTCCGGCGGCGAGGTAGTAGATGATCATGAACACGACCACGGCCGCGGCGCCCCAGAGTCCCGCCCGCAGGCCTTGCCGGATCGAGTCGGATCCGAGGCTCGGCCCGACCGTACGCTCCTCGCGCGGAATGAGCGGCGCCGGCAAGGCGCCCGCGCGGAGCACGATCGAGAGGTCCCGGGCCTCGACGTCGGTGAAGCTGCCCTCGATGACGCCTCTCCCGTCGGGGATTTTGCTACGGATGACGGGGTAGGACTTGATCTTGCCGTCGAGGATGATCGCGGTGAAGCGTCCGACGTTGTCTCCGGTGAACCGCGAGAGCTCGCGGGCCCCCTTGCGGTTGAACACGAAGTTCACGGAGAGCTGGGTCGGCGACTCCGGATTCGGCTGCGGCTCCGCGCTCGTGAGGTTCGAGCCGGATACGAGCACGTCTTTGGCGACGAGGAAGAGGGCCTTCGCCCTGCCGCCCTCGGGAAGGTTCATCCACTCGTCGAGCCACATGAACTCGGAATCCCTCGGGAGGGCCTCCTGCACGTCGGCGCGGGCGAGCATCCGGCGCACGAGCGGGATATTGTCCTCGCGGACGATGAGCCAATCGCGGTAGAAGCTCGCGAAGAGCGAGCTCATCGGCTTCGACTTGTCGATCGTCTCGAGCGGCACGTTCATCGGAAGCTGCCCCTCGCTTTTTTTGGCGAGGAGGCTTTCGCTCGCGGCGTCCTTCTCGAGCGCCGGGGGCGCGGGTTTCGATGGATCGGGAAGGGCCGGAACGACCCCGAGGCTCTCGGCCTGAGCCGGATTCACCTCGACGAGGGAGCCGCCGGAGAGCCGCACGAGCGTCTCGTCGAGCTTCCGGAGCACGGCGGCCACCTCCGCCTGCTGGCGGACGAGGCGCCACTCGAGCATCGCCGTCTGGCCGAGCAGCCGTTTCGCCCGGTCGGGATCGGTGAGGCCCGGGAGCTGGACGATGATCCTCTTGGAGCCCTCTTTCTGGATGGTGGGCTCCGATACGCCGAACTGGTTGACGCGGTTGCTGATGATCTCGTAGGCGCGATCGAGGACGTCCTTCCGCTCGTCGGCCTTGAGCTGCGAGTCGTCGACCTCGAGCACGAGGTGCATGCCGCCGCTGAGGTCGAGGCCGAGCTTGAGCGCTTTCTGGTGCATCTTGTCGAGCTTTTCAGGATGCTCGATCTCGAGCGTCCGCTTCTCTTCGGGCTTCATCCGGTAGTAGTTCCAGGTGGGCACGAGGAAGTAGACGCTCGCCGCCGCGATGATGACGACAAAAACGGCTCTTATTCTTGCAGACTTGTTCACGTTCCCTCGCTTCCGAATATCCGGTTTTATTGGCGCAAAGAGAGTGTAAAATATACCAATTATAGCCGCTCCGTCAATCGGAAAATCCTGCGCCGAAAAGGATTCGAATGCTTTCCGGCGCCGCGCTGTAGTAGGATCGATGAACCCGCTTTCAACAAAGGAGTTGAATCGTATGAAGAGGATCCTCCCGGTCGCCGCCGCCGCGGCGCTCATGATCTTCGCCACCGCGCGCGCCCCGCGGGCGCTTCCCGCCGCCCCGGCCGACACGATCGCGGGGCGCGTCTTTCCGCTGAGCGTTCTCGAGGACACGGACAGGTTCGTGGTGTACGCGAACGAGGAGCCCGTCGTCCGGATCGACACGCGATGGCTCTCGGGCGGCGCCCTGTCGAACGACTACACGGTGACCTTCTCCGGGCAGACCCTCTCCGTCTCGATGACCGTCGAGACCGACTCTTCGGGGCTCTGGACCAAAATCCTTCTCGCGAGCTCTCGCGGCGACGTGACGGTCGTCCGGGACGGTCTCACCGCGACCATCTCCGGAAGGGGGGACGCGCGCACGGTCGAGCTCAAGCCGGGAACCGTTCTCTTCGAGAACTACACGCCCGTTCTCATGAGTCAGGCGGTCGCCGCGTACGACGGCGACAGGGGAGGCGTTCAGACGATCCCCGTCTTCATCGTGCCCGCGGCCGCCATGGACGCCACGCTCGAGCGGATCGACACCGAGGAGCGGTTCGTCGGCGGGCGGCTCGAGACCTTCGCCGTCTACCGGTACGGCCTCCCCGGCGTCGACGTCGTCGTCTGGATCGACGCGGCCGGCAGAGTCTGCCTCGCCGACGTGCCCGCGCAGCGCGCCGCGTACGTCCGCGGGGGGTACGAGTCGCTCCGCCTCCCCCCCGCGTCCGATTCACTGCTCTCCAAGCCGGAGCACGAGGTCGACGTCGAGGCGAACGTCATGATCCGCATGCGCGACGGCGTGCGGCTCGCGACCGACCTCTACCGGCCGCGGGGAGTCGAGCGTGCGCCGGTCATCCTCGTCCGCACGCCGTACTCGAAGGGGATGCAGGAGCTCAAGGCGCGCTTCTACGCGCGGCGCGGGTACGCCTTCGCCGTGCAGGATTGCCGCGGGCGCTTCGATTCGGAAGGCGTCTGGAACCCCTTCTTCGACGAGCCGCGCGACGGGTACGACACGATCGAATGGCTCGCGGCGCAGCCGTGGTCGAGCGGCAAGGTGGGGATGATCGGCGGCTCGTACCTCGGCTGGGTGCAGTGGTGGGCGGCCCGCGAGGCGCCGCCGCATCTCGCCGCGATCGTTCCGAACGTGGCGCCGCCCGACCCGTGGTTCAACATGCCTTACGAGTACGGCTCGTTCTTCCTTCTCGGCGCGATCTGGTGGGCCGACGTGCTCGAACAGGAGGCGACCGCCGATCTCAGCGGCAAGGCGATGTCCGAGATCTCCGCCAAGAACTACGCGAAGCTCCTGCGCGGCCTTCCCGTGATCGATCTCGACAAGACGGTCCTCGGCGCGAAGAACAAGTACTGGCGCGAGTGGATCGCCCATCCGAACAACGACTCGTACTGGGACCGCGCGAGCTTCCTCGCCCGGCTCGACCGCGCCGCCGTGCCCGCCTACCATCAGTCCGGCTGGTTCGACGGCGACGGGATCGGCTCGAAGCTCAACTACGCCGCCATGCGGCGGTTCGGGCACGGAAACCAGAAGCTCGTTCTCGGGCCGTGGGGGCACACCGACGCCGCGACGCGCATGGGGCCCAACGAGCGCGACTTCGGACCGAACGCGATCGTCGATCTCGAGGCGAGCTACCTGCGCTGGCTCGACCGCTGGCTCAAGGGCGTGGAGAACGGCGTCGACCGCGACGATCCGGTGGCCCTCTTCGTGATGAACGCGAACCGCTGGCTCACCGGGGCGGACTATCCGCTCCCGGAGACGAAGTTCGCGAAGCTCCATCTTCTGAGCAGCGGCTCGGCCAACACCTCGAAGGGGAACGGATGGCTCGCTTTCCATCCGCCGTTTCCGGGGGTCGCGCCGTACGACACGTTCACTTACGATCCAGGCGATCCGACGCCCGATCCGAGGTTCTACGCGAACGAGAGCGATCTCGACGGGGCGGCGGCGCGCGATTCCGCCAGGGTCCTCTCGACGGAGGAGGAGCGCGCGAAAATTCTCGCCCATTACGGCGTCGTGCTCGAAACGCGCCGCGACATCCTCGTCTACGACACGGAGCCGCTCGCCGATTCGCTAGTGATCGCGGGGCCGGTCTCGGCCGTGCTCTACGCGAGCAGCTCCGCGAAGGACACCGACTGGTTCATGAGGCTTTCTGAGGTCGACGAGGCGGGCGCAGTCTTTCCGCTCGTCCACGGCACGATCCGCGCGCGCTTCCGCGATTCCTTCTCGAAGCCGAAGCTCCTGCGGCCCGGCGAGATCTGCGAGTACCGGCTCGACCTATGGCAGACCGGGATCATGATCCCCAAGGGGAGGAGGCTCCGCGTCGAGGTCGCCTCGGCCTCCTTCCCCACGTTTTCGCGTAACCTCAATACCGGCAAGCACAACGAGAAGAGCACGACATACGTCCGGGCGGCCCAGCGCATCTACCATGACGAGGCGCACCCGTCGCACGTCCTGCTGCCGGTGATCGAGCGGCCGGCGTTCCGGGACGGCCCGTGGTAAAGAAATCCCTTGCTTTTTTCGGGGCGCTCCTTACATTTGCGCTACTTTCTCTAAGGCGACAATCCGAAGGAGGTGCCTTATGAAGAAGCTATTAGCGTTCGCTCTCTGCCTCCTCCTGTGCGCTTCCTTCCTTTACTGCAGCAAGAAGGAAGAAGCTCCGAAGGAAGAGTCGATAGCGACGACGCCGGGCGACATCGTCGAGATCGCCACGGCGGACGGCCGGTTCACGACACTCGTGAAGGCCGTCGAGGCCGCGGGCCTCGTTGAGACTCTGAAGGGCGAGGGTCCCTTCACCGTGTTCGCGCCGACGGACGAGGCGTTCGGGAAGCTTCCGCCGGGCTCGCTCGACGGGCTCATCGCCGACGTCCCGCAGCTCAAGAACATCCTGCTCTATCACGTGGTCCCGGGCAAGGTCATGGCGGCCGACGTCGTGAAGCTCGCGACCGCCGCAACGGCGCTCGGCCCCGAGATCGCGATCGCCACGACCCCCGAGGGCGCGGTCACGATCAACGGCGCCACCGTTCTCGTCACCGACATCGAGGCCAAAAACGGCGTCATTCACGTCATCGACGCCGTCATCCTCCCGCCGCCTCCTCCCGCGCAGTAACGGCGAGAGAGCGAGAGTATCGAGAGCGAGCCGGAGCGTCGCGCTTCGGCTCGCTTCGTTTTACGCGCTTGGCCGTAGCGGCGATCCCGCGCCGGCGTCCCGGCGCGCTCCGATCATCGGGCCCGTCGGGCGATCAGTTCGTGTTGTGCCACTGATAGCCGTGCGGCCAGCCGGAAATGTCGGCCGGCACCGATACATGGCACATGTGGCAGCCGATGTACGTATCCGGTTTCGCGCCGCCGTGCTTTTCCGCGAACTCGTCTATTTCATCCCCGCCGCGGGAGCTGTCGTGGCAGACGCCGCAGCTTCCGAGGCTTTTTATCCGCGTCGTGAACCCCTGGTACTGCTTGGACTGATAGTTGTCCGCCGTCTCCCGCGACGGGATCATAGCATGGGGGCTTCCGTGGCACGCCGCGCAATAGACGTTTCCGTGGCCCATCGCGTTGCGATAGAGAACGACTCCCGTATTCACCTGAGGAATGGCGCTCGAATGGCATATCGCGCAGCCCGGCTCGTTCACCCATGGAATACGGGGAGATGGAATGGATGAAGCGACCTGCGCCATGGTGCCGTGACAGTTGATGCAGTAGCCGTCGTCCGTCGTATGCCGGAGGCTTCTGCTGCAGCGCGTGACCGGGCCGGGGTGGCAATCGTAGCACGCCGCCTGGCGATCCGCGTGCGATCCGTGTATCGCTTTCGACAGGAAGACTCCCGCCGTGCCCGGGCTCATGAGCCCGAGCGCGGGGTCGCCGTGGCAGCTCTGGCACAGAACCGGTTGGGAGCCCGTAAGATTCGTGGCATTCTCCGCGTCGTGCTCCGCCAAAATATCGAGGAACGCGGCGGTGCCGTGGCACCGGCTGCATTTCATCTCTTCCGAAGTCGGCACGGTGGTTCGCGTTTTCGCGATCTGTACGTCCCGGGCGTCCTTTACGGTGATCTCGGCCACTTGGTATGGATCCCAAGAGCCGTTGTCGTCGTAGATCGGCACGACCGGAACACCCTCGGCGACGAAATGATCCCCCGCCGGATCCATCGCGCCGGCGAGGCCCTTTCCCTTGAGCCCGATGTCGAGCGGAAGCTCCGTAATACCGAAAATCGTGCCGAAGAGCTGCACGCCGTATTGCCAGAACTGCCCGTACTGCGCCTTCGGATATGAGGTCGTGTTATCTATCAGCCGGTATTCGACCGAGATCCCCTCCGTTACGACGCTCGGCGGATCGCCCCTCTTGATCACTTGCGCCCAGAGGGTGTTGTAGGGAGGCAGAACGACGAGCTGATCGTACGTCGGATTCAGACAATGCATCCCGAGGTCGTTCCACGCGAGAACGATATAATCCCCGGTCACGAGCGGAGCACCCCCGCCGTCGGGGCTCGTGCCGTCGTCGCTGCACGAGAAGAGCAGCGGCAGCAACGCCGCAAGCAGCATCGATTTGTTCATGGCCGCCTCCCGGCAATCATGTCGCAACCAAGCAAGATATTTTTCTCGGTTCGCAGCATATCGCAAAACGACATCCGCCGCAATGGGGCGTTCGCCCCGCTGAGCCGCATTGTACGGTGGAACCATGTCGCCGAATTATCGTATTCTACAAAGAAACATATCGTTTCGCCCGCGCGGCGATCTCCGGGCGGAGCATTACTCGAAACACGGAGGTGCCCCCGATGTGCCGCCTTGCATTGGTCTTCGTAGTGCTAATATCGACAGCATGTTCCATGATCGGCGCCTCCGATTGTCGTGCCGAAGGGGCGCGGTGCTCGGACGGCTGCAGCCTCGATCTCGCCGTGAACAACGCCGGCGTGAGCTTCGGCAACTCCCGGCGGTTCAACGGCCTCAGGCTGAATCTCGTCGACAGGGACGTCGAGGAGATAAACGGGGTCAACGTCACTCTCTGGAAGCCGGGACATAATCCCCACGCCGTGATGCGCGGGCTCATGCTCGGTCTCGTCGCGGTGGACGCCGCGCATCTCCAAGGCGTATTCGTCGGAGGCCTCGCGGTAGTCGGGGAGTCGTGCGTGGAGGGCATCTCGATCGCCGGGCTCGCTTCCGTCGCAGAGGGCAGCATGACGGGCTTCTC
>JAGUZZ010000251.1:0-4105 GCA_020060525.1 bacterium
AGCCGGCGGAGAAACATCTCCGATGCGTCGACGAAGACGAGATCCGTCGTGAGGTGCTGCGAAAGGAGCTCCTTCACCTCCTCCGCCTCGTGAAGCCTGAGGAGACCGTTGTCGACGAAGACGGGAACGAGCTGCTTCCCGATCGCGCGATCGACGAGGCACGCCATGACGCTCGAGTCCACGCCGCCGCTCACCGCGCAGAGAACGCGATCGCCGCCCACGAGCTTCCGGATCTTCTCGACCTCCCGGTCGACGAACGAGCCGGAGTTCCAGCTCGGCTTGCACCGGCAGACCCGGAACAGGAAATTATGGATAATCTCCGCGCCGTAGGCGGTGTGATAGACCTCGGGATGGAACTACAAGGCGAAGACGCGCTTCACCGGATCCTCCATGGCGGCCGGAACGCCCCCCGCGGAGGTCGCGGTCACGGAAAATCCGTCGGGGAGTTTTTTCGCGCGGTCGCCGTGGCTCATCCAGACGCGCTGCTCGGCCGGAGTTTCATGAAAAAGATCGCTCTCGCGCTCGACGGCGATGACGGTGTGGCCGTACTCCCGCCGGTCCGCCTTCTCGACCTCGCCTCCGCCCGTCACCGTGATGAGGTGCAGCCCGTAGCAGATGCCGAGCACGGGCACGCCGAGCGAGAAGACGCCCGTGTCGAGCGTCGGAGCCCCCCGATCGGTCACGCTCGCCGGACCGCCCGAGAGGATGACGCCGGCCGGCCGCTGTTCCCGGATCTCGGCGATCGTCGCCCTCGGCGAGAGGATCACGGAAAAAACCTTCTGCTCCCGTATGCGCCGGGCGATGAGCTGAGTATACTGCGATCCGAAATCGAGAATGACGATCGATTCGCCGCCCCATGCTTCCATCGTTTCCCGTCTCCTAGTGCCTGAAGTGCCGCCGCCCCGTCATGACCATCGCGAGGCCGAGGCGATCGGCGGTCGCGACGACGTCCGCGTCCCTGATCGATCCCCCCGGCTGGATGACCGCCTTCACGCCCGCCTCGGCGAGCACTTCGATCCCGTCCGGGAACGGAAAAAACGCGTCGCTGCCGGCGGCCGTGCCCTCGATCGCGAGCCCGGCGCGCCGCGCCTTGTCGACGGCGATGCGGCACGAGTCGACGCGGCTCATCTGCCCCGCGCCGACGCCGATCGTTCCCGCGCCGTTGCAGATGACGATCGCGTTCGATTTGACGTGCTTCGCGATCCGCCACGCGACGCCGAGCGCCCGCTCCTCGTCCGGCGTGGGCCGGCGGGACGTCGCGACGGTCAGCGAGGAGAGCTCGGGGAGCCCCTCGTCGCGGTCCTGGAGCAGGAGAAGGTTGCCGATCTCGCGCGCGGCGAAGCTCCGGTCCTCCTCGTCCCAATCCCCGTTCGGAACGGACACGAGCCGCAGGTTCTTGCGTTTCGCGAGAATCTCGATCGCCGCCTCGTCGAATCCGCGCGCCACGACGACTTCGAGAAAGATATCCGCGCACGCCTCCGCGAACGCCCGGTCGGCGACGTCGTTCACCGCGACGACGCTGCCGAACGCCGAGGTCTCGTCGGTGATTCGGGCGCGCCGGAAGCTGTCCGCCGCCGTCGCGCTCACGGCGGCCCCGCACGGGTTCATGTGCTTGATGATCGCGCAGGAGGAGCGCCCGAGATCCCGGGCGAGAAGGAACGCCGCGTGGAGATCCTGAATATTGTTGTAGGAGAGCTCCTTCCCCTGAATCTGCTCGAAGCCGGCGAGACCGCCCGCGGCCCCGTCGAGCACGTAGAGGGCGCCCCGCAGATGCGGATTCTCCCCGTACCGGAGCGTGCGGATCTTCCGGTACGCGGCCGCCCGCCGCTCAGGAAGCTCCTCGGGAGCGAGGAGGCGTTCGAACCAGCGGGAGATGCCGGCGTCGTAGGCCGCCGTATGAAAGTATGCCTTCGCCGCGAGGCGCCGGCGCATCTCGAGCGGAACGCCGCCGGCGTTCTCGTCCATCGCCTGCAGAACGGAGGCGTAATCCGACGGATCGACGACGACGGCGGTCGAATGGTAGTTCTTCGCCGCCGCGCGGATGAGGGCGGGGCCCCCGATATCTATCTCCTCGACGATCTCGCGCTCCGAGAGCGCCGCGTTCGCGGCGGCGCGGGCGAAGCGGTAGAGGTTCACCACGACGAGGTCGATGAGCCGTATGCCGTGTTTCTCGGCCTGTTCGAGATGGGTTCTCTTGTCGCGGTCGGCGAGGATGCCGCCGTGGATCTTCGGATGGAGCGTCTTCACCCGCCCGTCCATGATTTCCGGGAATCCCGTCACATCGCCGATCTCGCGCACGGGCACGCCCGCCGCGGTGATCGCCCGCGCGCTGCCTCCCGAAGCGACGATCTCGACGCCGCGCCGCGACAGCTCGCGGACGAAGGGATCGAGCCCGCCCTTGTCGGTGACGCTTACGAGGGCCCGCTTTATCGCCGCGTTCATCGCACACGCCTGTCGATGTGAATATCCGGAAACAGCAGCGCGAGCGCCATGCGGTAGCGCTCGGCGGTCTTCTTCACCACGTCCTCGGGAAGCGGAGGCGCGGGCGGAGCGTGGTCCCATCCGATGCCGTCGAGATAGTCGCGAACGAACTGCTTGTCGAGGCTCGGAGGGGAAATCCCGGGTCGATACTCGTCCGCGAGCCAGAAACGCGACGAATCGGGGGTCAGGACCTCGTCGATGAGCGAGACCCGGCCGTCGATGAATCCGAACTCGAACTTCGTGTCGGCGATGATGATCCCGCGCTTCGCCGCGTATTCGCGCGCGCGGCCGTATATCGACAGGCTCAGCCGCTCGACCTCCCGCAGCGCCTCGGCGCCGACGATTCCTTCCGCCTCCGCGAGCGTGACGTTCACGTCGTGCCCGGTGTCCGCCTTCGTCGACGGCGTGAAGATCGGCTCGTCGAGACGCTCCGACTGCGCGAGCCCGGACGGAAGGAGCATGCCGCACACCGATCCGGATTCCCGGTACTCTTTCCAGCCGGATCCGGCGAGATACCCGCGGACGACGCATTCGAGGTCGATCCGCGCCGCCTTGCGGACGAGCATCGAGCGTCCGCCGAGCTCCCGCTCGAAACCGTTGAAGGGCGGCGGGTACTCCGCGACGTCCGTGCTGACGATGTGGTGCGGTACGTCGCCGAGCCAGCGCGTCCACGCGGCCGAAAGCCCCGTGAGCACCGTGCCCTTGCCCGGAACCGGCGTCGGGAGGATCGAGTCGTAGGCCGATATCCGGTCCGACGCCACGATGACGAGCCTGTCGCCGAGATCGTAGATGTCGCGGACCTTTCCGCGAAAATCCGGGGCGACGCCTGGAAGCGCGCCCTCTCCCTGTGTTCCGTTAATCGCTGTCAAGGATGCGAACCCTCCTCCCGTCGATGCGAACGCGCCCCTCCGCGACGAGCCGCACAGCCGCCGGGTAGGCGACGTGCTCCTCGGCGAGAATGCGCGCGCTCAGGCTTTCCACGCTGTCGTCCGGGAGCACCGGAACGACGCGTTGCAGAATGATGGGGCCGGTGTCCACCCCGTCGTCGACGAAATGAACCGTGCAGCCCGCGAAGCGGACGCCGTACTCGAGCGCCTGCCGCTGCCCGTCGAGCCCCCTGAAGCTCGGGAGCAGCGCCGGATGTATATTGATCATCCGTCCGCTGAAGACGCGCATGAGCTCGCCCTTCACGATCCTCATGAAGCCCGCGAGACACACGAGACCGACGCCGCGCTCGACGCAGAGCGACGCCATGAGCGCGCTCGATTCCGGGCTCATCGAGCCCTTTTTCGGTCCGCAATCGACGATCGCCCGCTCGATCCCGAACGCATCCGCGACGGCGAGCGCCCCCGCGCCGGGATTGTCCGACAAGAGGATCGCTATCCGCGCCGGATAGGATTCGTCCCGGCAGGCGGAGGCGAGCGCCTCGAAATTGCTGCCCCGCCCCGACGCGATCACGGCGACTTTCAATGTGTCGGCCATGCCTTCCAATCCCCCCGAGCGGGCGCGAGCCCTCCGGGGGGCTCGCGGCGCGCGCGTCTTCCGCCGGGATCGTTTTCTCGTCGTTTCCGGACGGACGACCGACATGGTATGCGCTGGCGGCGGCCAAAGTCAAGCGATGTCG
>JAGUZZ010000285.1:0-4479 GCA_020060525.1 bacterium
AGCGCGATGGGGAGCGCCCCCCTGACCGGCTTCAGCCTCCCGTCGAGCGCGAGCTCCCCGAGCACGAGGGCGTGCGGCGGCACGGCGCACGAGGTCTGGCCGCTCGCCGAGAGGATGCCCAGCGCGATCGGCAGGTCGAACGCCGCCCCCTCCTTCCGCACGTCGGCGGGAGCGAGATTGACCGTGATCCGTTTTTGCGGGAACGTGAACCCGTTGTTCTTGATCGCGGCGGTCACCCGCTCGCGGCTCTCGCGCACCGCCGCGGTCGGCAGGCCGACGATCGTGAACGCCGGCAATCCGCGCGAGAGATCTATCTCGACCGTGACCCCGAACCCTTCGATCCCGAAAACGGCACCGGAACGGATTTCAGCGACCATCCCCGACCTCCCCGCACATCGACCCCGGCCGCCCCGGCGGCCGTCACGAAAACAGCTTCGGCGCGCGTCTTTTCTTCGCCCTCCGGCGGCGCGTGAGCACGGACGCCGCGACGATCGGCAGCGCGATCGCCGCGTCCGAAACGACCGTGACGCGTTTCGCGTCGACGGCGATCTTGCCCCAGCTGATCGCCTCCTCGAAGGTGCAGCCGCTCAGGCCTCCCCAGTGCGGCGCGTCGACCACGAACTGGATCGCGTAGCGGTGCCCCTCCGCCTCGCGCCCGAGGACCATGTTCGTCACCTCGGTCTGCTGGATGAAGTTTTTCGGCGTCCCCCCGCCGACGTAGATCACCATCGTCGGTTTCGAGGCCGCGATGTCGGCGGTCTCCTCGACGTCGCCGATCATGTCGAAAATCACCTTCGGCGTGCGCCCCGCGAGCCCGATGCCGATCGAGGAGTCGCCGATCGCCGGGCAGTAGACCGGGATCGAGAGGCGGTAGGCCGTGCTGAGGATGCCCTGCTCCCCCTTCGACACGCGGTTCGCCTCCTTCCCCAGCAGCTGGAGGAACTCGCGCGTCGTGTAAGGCCGCTCCTCGAGCGTCTTCGTCGCCCAGCGCCCGATGTGGCGGTCGAGCCGGACGAAACCGTCCTCGTCGGCGTACGTGTCGTAGATGCGGTCGATCTTGTCCGCGCGGAGCTTCGTATCGTCCGCGTGGGGGCTCCCGAGGTAGTGGTAGTTGCCCGCCGTCTCGTAGAAATCGTGGTAGAGGTTGGCGCCCGTCGAGACGACGACGTCGATGAGGCGGTGCTCCATGAGCGTCACGATCGTCGAGCGCATGCCGGCGGGAACCATCGCGCCGGCGAGGCCGAACATGACGACGATGTCGTCGTCGAGGGCCTCCGACCAGATCTTCGCGGCGAGCGCGAGCTGGCGCGCCTGGAAGCTGCACCCCTCGAGGCCGAGCAGCAGCTCGTCGCACGTCATTCCCGCCTTCGGGAGGATAGGCCTCGTCGGATGGGTGAGGTATTTACGTTTCACGGGGAAGCTCCCTTCTCAGGTATCGCGATATCGCCTCGTACACGATCTTCGCCGCGATGAAGCTCGAGGTCACGTCGTGCTCCGCCGGCGCGAGCTCGACGGCGTCCATCGCGACGACCCGTTTCTTCTCGAAGACGAAGGTGAGGAGATCCATGAGCTCCTCCCATCCGAGCCCGCCCGGCTCGGGCGTGCCGACGGCGCGCAGGATCGTGGGATCCACCGCGTCGAAATCGATCGAGAGGTACACGTTCTCGGGCAGGCGCCGGATCGCCTCCCACGCGCCCTCGTTCCAGAACGGAAACACCCGCGTGCCCCCCGCGCCCCGCAGGAAGTCCCGCTCCTCCCGCGAGTAGCTCCGCACGCCGATCTGGACGAGCGGACCGTAGGGGAGCGAGTTGCGCGCGGCGCACGCGTGGCTCTCGCGCTCGCCGAGATAGCTCTCACGCAGGTCGGCGTGGGCGTCGAGCCATACGATCCCGACGTCGCGGAGCTCGAGCCCCTCGAGTATCCACGGAGTGATCGAGTGCTCGCCGCCGAGAAAGCAGGGGAGCGCGTCGCGGAAGAGGCCGCGGTGCTCGCGGAGGAACGAGAGGAGATCGTCCTTCGACCGGATCCCCGGTTGGAGCGTCACGATGCCCGAGCCCTCGAGATCGACGCCGAGTCCGGCGTTGTACACCTCGATCTGCATGGAGGCGGCGAGAAGCGCCGCCGGCGCGCTTCCCGCTCCCTTCCCGTAGGAAACGCTCCATTCAACGGGAACAGGGATCACATAGACGCGATCCCTGTCCGCACCGGCGACCTCGGTGCCGAGAAAATCGTAGTTTCTCTCCATTACCGGCTCTTGTAGCTGCAGAACACCGCCGCCGCGACGACGGATGTCCACATCCCTTCCTTGCCGAACGCCGTCTGCGTGATATTCGTCGTGCGGACGATCTGTCCGGCGATCTTCCATTCCTGCTTGCGCTCGTTCCACGCGCGGCTGAGGTCGATCTCGATGCCGAGCGTCGAGGCGAGCATCGTCGCGGCGAGATCCTCCGTGTAGTCCCCCATCCCCTCCTGCCGCATGCCGTAGGCGTGGTGCTCGGAGATGTACCCGTATTTCTTGCGATCCGTCGGAATCGCGACGCCGATGCCGGATCCGACGAGACGGCTCTGCTCGTTCGAGCTGTTCTGCGAAAGCACGCAGTACACGATCTCGCCCGCGCGCATCATCGATATGCCCCGCGTGCGCGGAATGAGCACGCAGTGCGGCGGAAAGATGCTCGAGACGTGCACGAGGTTGAATTGCGCGATGCCGGCCGCGCGGAGCGCGAGCTCGAAGCTCGTGAGCTTTTCCGTGTGCCTGCCGACGCCTCGCGTGAGGAAGATCTTGTCCGGTATCTTTCCTTCCACCCGGGTACCCCCTTGCGGTTGGTGAGCGCCAACCCGCGGCCGCGCCCGACGAAAAGCCGCCGCGCGCCGAACCGATTCAGATGAATTATCGCCCGCGCGCGGGCCGTGTCAACGCCAAAATGAAAAACGGGAGCGGCCCGAAGGCCGCTCCCGCATAATGACGATGGTAACTGTCGGAAATGGCGAAGACGTGCTATTACTTCTTGGCTTTCTTTTTGGGTTTTGCCTTCTTCTTCGGTTTCGCTTTGGCTTTGGCTTTCTTCTTCGGTTTCGCTTTGGCTTTCTTCTTTACCGGCATGGTATCCACTCCTTTGTGAAGGTTGAAAGCCTACCATCGCCACTTGGTGTCCGCTTCTCCTCTTTCGTCCGGCGCTCGATGCGTTCGGAAGCGGACGCGAATTCACTTCGAGGGCATGGTATTCACTCATGAAAAAATGTGTCAAGCATTTTTGATTCGCGAAGAAGATATTTTTTTTGCTATAGTCGCGTCGCGTTCGCTCGCGTCGCGCGGCCGGACGCGGAGAGAGAGACGATGAATCACGAAGCGACATTCTTCGCGGACGACGACGCGCTCGTCGCGTTTCTCGCGCGGACGTTCGCGGACGTCTTCGCGCCGCGCGACCGGATCGCGGTCAAACTTCACATGGGCGAGCCGGGAAATCCCTACGCCGTCGACGCCGCGTTCGCGCGCCGCGTCGTCTCCTGCCTCGCCGGATGCGGCTGCGACCCGTTTCTGTTCGACACGCCCGTCGTCTACGCGAGCCCCCGCGGCACCGCGGGCGGATACCTCGCGAGCGCGGCCGAGCGCGGCTTCACGAAAGAGAAGATCGGCGCGCCGGTCGTCGTATCGAACCGGAGCGTCGCCGTTTCGGGCGAGACGATGACCTTCCGGCTCGCCGCCGATCCGGTCGAGGCCGACGGCGTGCTGCTCCTCTCGCACGTCAAGGGGCACGTCGCGTGCGGCATGGGGGGCGCGATCAAGAACGTCGGCATGGGATGCGTCGCCAAGGAGACGAAGGGGGCCATCCACGAAGGCGGAGAGCCCGTGTACGCCGGCGGATGCACGCAATGCGGAGCGTGCGTCGAGCGGTGCCCGACGGGCAATATCGTTCTCGAGGGGGACCGGCCCCGCTTCGGGATCACGTGGTGCCCGGGCTGCAGCAACTGCGCCCTCGTCTGTCCGGAACGCGCGATCGGGCCGCGCGTCGCCCTCTTCGACGAGCTGCTCGCCGAAGCGGCGGTCCTCGCGGCGGGCCGGTTCAAAAAGGCGTACGCGGTGAACGTCCTGCGCCGGATCTCGCGGCTCTGCGACTGCATGGCCGACGCGGGGCCGATCGTCGCGCCCGACGTCGGGTTCGTCTGCGCGGGCGACATGATCACGGCCGACGCCGCGTCCCTCGATCTCCTCGCGCGCGCGTCGGGGCGCGCGGACCTCTTCGCCGAGATCCACAAGCACTCGCCCTGGGAGCACGTGCGCGCGGCGGCGCGGATGAGCGGCCGCGACGCGACGGCCGTCCTGCGGGAGATCGGATGACGACCCCGTGACAAGAACCGCGCCCAGCCGCATCGCTCTCCGCGCGTTTCCCGTTCTCGCCGTACTCCTCTCGTGTCTCCCGCCGCCGGGCGGCGCCGCCTTCGCGGCGGAAGGCGCCGGGCGGCGCACCGCGCTAGATC
>JAGUZZ010000170.1:0-13671 GCA_020060525.1 bacterium
ATACTCCGGCCTCAAGAACAACCTGACCGACAAGGACCCGTGCGGGGAGAACCTCGGCACGCAGGTCGTCTTCTTCGCCGGCTCTCCGAACCCGAGCGCGGGCTACCCCGGTCTCTACGACACACCCTTCTGCATCGGTCCCGGAGGCGTATCGGCGCCGTGCCAGAACGAAAGCGTCGTTTCGCCGGTTCTCGACATGACGAAGTACACGACGAACAACGGCAGCGTTCAGAACGGCGCGATACCGCCGGCGGATCTGCCGCTCCTCGGCGGATGCGATCTCGTGTTCACCGTCTACCGCGATCTCTACCTGAGCGACCTCGTTTTCTACGTCTGGTCCGTTCGGAAGATCGACCCGTCGGGATGCCCGGGCCAATGGCAGGACGACAACTTCGTGTATTTCGCGTCGCGCAAGGATTACCTCGAACACTGGCAGGACGTCGGCAAGTTCATAGCGGGCGACGATCCGGTGCAGATATCGATAGGATGCGTCGACATGTGCGACGTCTGGTACCTCAATGTCGGCGAATGCGCTCAGCACACGCCGTCGCCCTGGATCGACAACGTGCGCCTGTACCGCTACAAAACGGCCGGGCCGCAGTGGGGGGTCCGCGATCTCGATCTCTTTCAGGACAACTTCCCGTCGGCTGAATACGACCTCGAGAGCGTCGTGCGCGCCGACGCCGCGAACGACATCAACGCGTACGAAGATCCCCTCATCCGGCCGGGCGATTCGATCGTCGTCGACTGCAACTCGCTCCTCGGCGGCGGCCTCGCGGCCGATCCGGTCTTCGGCGGTCCGGCAGTCTACCTCAACGTGAAGTGCACGTACATCGGACCGGCTCCGGCGAAACCGGCACTCTGCGGTCCGAGCCTCGCCGGCGTCATCGTGTACGGGACGGATCCTCCGACGGCGGTGAGCTTCAACTACGTGAGCGACGACGGCGTGTGGACGAAGATCCAGTGCGACTCCGCGCGCACGGGCGCGGGCGTCGTGGACAACAAGTACATGGTCGACCTCGCCGACGATCTCTTCACGAGAGGCTACACGATCGAGTACTACTTCACGGCGCGCGACAACGCCGGCGTCGAGACGGCCCTGCCCCGCTGGGCGCGCTCGAACGGCCCGTATTTCGAGTTCACCTGCCTTCCGTCGCAGAACAGCGACGTGCTCTTCGTGGACGACTTCGCCTGGCGCGGCACCTTCACGGGAATAGTGACGGATTACTGGAAGCAGGTGTTCGAGGCGGTGCTGGCTCCGCCGAACGACAGAGTCGATATCTATCACGTGAACGGGCCGGCCTCGGCGGTGTCGAGCGGCCCCGGAAGCCGGGCGAAGAACTACCAGCTCGCCACGACGTATAGAACGATCGTATGGGACAGCGGCACCATGCTGGCGGGCGCCGCGACGATCAGCGAGGGAACGGCTTACAGCGACAAGAGCAACGACTGTCAGATGCTCGTCGACTGGATGAGCCTATCGGATAACAGGTGCGGGCTCTGGGTGTGCGGGGACGACGTGGCCGCCGACCTCAACGGCTCGAGCGCCGCGACGGCCATCGCTCTCATGACGACGTGGTGCGGCGTCGACCTCGTCGAATCGAGCTTCAGCGCCCTCACCGGGGTCGTGGTTCCGCTTCTCACGGGGGACGGAGACGCCGGGATATTCGTCCACGGCGGCGTGCCCGACCAGTTCTACGCCTACGGCGGCTGCCCGGTCATAAACGACTTCGACGTTCTCGAGCGGGCGGGGAGCGGCAGATGGGCGCTCCGGTACCCGGACTTCGGCGGAACCGCCTATTACGCCGCCATCTCGAACGAACGGGACAATAGCCACGGGCAGACGGTCCGAACGATGTGGTTCGGCTTCAGCTTCATGTACGTCCGCGACGACGTCAACTCCGTTCCGCAGGATCGCTTCGAGATCGCGCGGGACGTGTTCGCCTGGATGCAGGCCGCGACGAACAGCGACGTCACCGACGCGAAGACGCCGTCCGCCTACGCGCTCGCGCAGAACTTCCCGAACCCCTTCAACCCGTCGACCACGATCCGCTTCGACCTGCGGGAGAAGGTCTTCATGACGCTCCGGATTTACAGCGTCGCGGGACAGCTCGTGCGCACGCTCGTCGAGGGCGTCAAGGACGCCGGCTCCTACACCGTCGCCTGGGACGGCATGAACGACCGCGGCGGCGAGGTGGCGAGCGGCATCTACTTCTACAAGATGGAGACCGCGGACTGGAGCATGACGAAGAAGATGGTCATGCTGCGGTAGGCTCTGATCGATCCCGTGGAGGCAATGGAAACGGCAGCCCGAAGACCGGGCTGCCGTTTCGTTTCGGCGGGATCGCGCGCGTGAACCGGCGATTCGCGCCCGTCTCTACCTGGTCGCGAGCTTGCTCTTCGTGTACGCGGCGAGGCCTCCGGCCTTGAATATCTCGGCCGCCTGCCCGGCGAGCGGCTTGAAGGAGAACTCCTTGTCGCCGATCCGGAGCGTTCCCATCTCGGGATCGAGCTTCACGTTCGTGTGATGGAGCGCCGTCTTGTTCGCGCGGGCGAACGCGGACGCCTCGGGGCACTCGATGCAGTAGAGCGCTTGGTTGATCGCGTTGCGGTAGTAGAGGCGCGAGAACGACGCCGCGATCACGGCGACGACCCCGGCGAACTGGATCGTCGAGACCGCCTGCTCGCGCGAGGAGCCGCAGCCGAAGTTCCGACCCGCGACGATCATGTCGCCCTTTTGCGCGGTCTTCGCGAAGCCGGGATCGTAGTCCTCGAGCGCATGCTTCGCCATGTCCTCGTTCGAGAGCATCTCGTAGGTATATTTTCCCGGATAGATGACGTCCGTGTTGATGTCGTCGTCGTCGAGTATCCAGACTCTTCCTTCGATCGGCATGTCTTCCTCCTCGGATATGCCCGGCCGAATCCCGCTTGTCCGCTCCGCGGCGGCGCGGATCATTCCGCGGGGACGATCCTTCCCGCGAGCGCCGAGGCCGCGACCGTGACGGGGCTCGCGAGGTAGATCTCGGTGCCCTCCTTCGTCCCCATGCGGCCCTTGAAGTTCCGGTTCGCCGTCGACACCGCGCGCTCCCCCGTCGCGAGAACGCCGCCGTACGCGCCGAGGCACGGCCCGCAGGCGGGGATGCCGATCTGCGCGCCGGCGTTGAGGAGTATCCGCGCCGTGCCGCGCTTGAACGCCTCGTCGAGCACCTTGCGCGAGGCGGGGTACACGAGGAGCCGCACGCCCTTGGCGATCTTCTTGCCGTCGAGGATGCGGGCGGCGGCCTCCAGATCCTCGATCCGGCCGTTCGTGCAGGTGCCGAGAAGCGCCACGTCGATCGGAAGATCGGGGAGCTCGCTCACCGGCGAGACGTTGTCCACGTTATGCGGCTTGGCGACCATCGGGGAGATCGTCGAGACGTCGTACGTATAGACCTTCTCGTAGACGGCGTCCGGGTCCGGATCGAGCGCTTCGTACTTCGGGGCGCCGGCCTCCGCGAGATACTTCTTCGTGCGCTCGTCGAACGGCACCATCGCGCACTTGCAGCCCGCCTCGGCGGACATGTTGCAGAGCGTCATACGTCCGCCGACGTCGATGCCGCGCACCGCGGAACCGTGAAACTCGATCGACTTGTAGTTCGCGCCCTCGGCGGTGAGCCGCCCGATGAGGTAGAGGATGACGTCCTTCGCCTCGACGTTTCTCGCGAGCTTCCCCTCGAGGACGATCTTGATCGACTCGGGAACGCGCAGCCACGTCTCGCCGAGCGCCCAGACGCTCGCCGTCTCGGTGCGCCCGATCGCGATCCCCGCCGCGGCGAGCGCGCCGTGCGTCGTCGTGTGCGAGTCGGAGCCGTAGATCACGACGCCCGGTATCACGTGCCCGTGCTCCGGGAGCACCTGATGGCAGATCCCGGCGCCGCAGTCGTAGAACGCCTTGATCCCGTTGTCGGCGACGAATTTCCGGATCGCCTTATGGTTGTCGGCTTTCTTCGAATCGGGAGGCGGTACCTCGTGGTCGAGCGCGATGAACACGCGCTCCGGATCCCACACCTTCTTCCCCCCCATCTTCTCGAACGTCTTGAGGATGGCGGCGGAGTTGTCGTGCGAGAGGATCATGTGAGGCTTCGCGAAGACGATCTCTCCGACCGAGACCTCCGCGCGGCCCGAGGCCTTCGCGAGGATCTTCTCGATCATCGTTTTGCCCATCTCGAATCACACTCCCGCGGGCGCGCCGGGGCGCCCGGACCGCGATCGATTATTCCCCCGAATAGGCGAACAGATCCCCCGCGCGGCAGATGTCGAGCTGCACGGCGGTGGGAGGCGCGGCCGCGATGACCGCTCCGTCGGCGCGCCTGATCGCGCCGTTCACGAAGTCGATCTCGAGCTCCTCCCCCTCCGCGATGCCCGCCTCGTGGAGCTTCGGCACCTCGAGGAACGGGAAGCCCGAGTTGATGATGTTCCGCTTGTAGATCGCCCCCGTCGACTCGGTGAGAACGATGGAGACGCCGAGCGACATGAAGCAGTCGACCGCCTGCTGCCTCGACGAGCCGCACCCGAAGTTGCCGCCGGCGACGACGATATCCCCCTTCGCGACGGTGGAGGCGAACTTCTCGTATCCGGCGAGCGTCTCGAAGGTGTGGGCGCCCATCTTCTCGATCTCGGTGATCGCGAGATACTTGTTGTGGAAGATCATGTCGGTGTCGATGTTGTCCATGAGGCGGCCCTGCGGCGTGTTGACGAGACGCGCCCGCCCGCGGATGACCGTCGGGCAGGCGGCCTTCGCCGCGCCCGCGCGTTTCGGCCGCGGCTTGCCGGCGGGAAGCGGCTTCTCCGGCATCGTACGCCACGAGATCGTCGAGAGCTCCGCGCGGTGCTTCGAGTGTTCGTCCGCCCGGAACTTCAGGAGCTCGGGCTTCAGCGCGCGCGGATCCGCGATCTTCCCCTCGAGCATGGAGGCGGCGAGCACGGCGGGGCTCACGAGGTACGTCTCGCCCTTGCCCTGCTTGCCCGCGAAGTTGCGGTTCGAGGTCGACAGCTGCACCTCTCCCTTGCCGACCATGCCGATCTGGCCCGACGCGCAGCCGCTGCAGCCGGCGTTCGAGACGAGCGCGCCGGCTTCCATGAAGATCTTGAGCAGCCCCTCCTTGACCATCCGCTCGTAGACCTCCTGCGTCGCCGGGACCACCCTGAGCGAAACGCCTTCCTTGATGCGGCGCCCTTTGAGGATGGACGCCGCGTGAACGAGGTCCTCGAAGCGGCCGTTCGTGCAGGAGCCGAGGAAGCCGGTGTCGACGCGCGCGCCCGCGATCTCCGATATCTTCCGGACGTTCTCCGGGCTCGGGGGGCAGGCGGCGAGAGGCTCGAGCCCGGCGAGGTCGATCGTCATCGTGTCCGCGTACGTCGCGCCGCGGTCGGCCTTCACCGCCTTGATCGAGTCGTCTCCCGAGCGCGCCTTGAGGTACCGGATCGCCGCGCGGTCGACGGGAAGGAACGCCGCGACGGCGCCCATCTCGGTCGCCATGCTCGCGAGCGTGATCTTGCCGGAGAAGCTCAAGGCCTCCGCGCCGGGGCCCGCGAACTCGATCACCTTTCCGAGCGCGCCGGCGGAGCCGAGCCGCCGGAGCACCTCGAGCGTCGCGTCCTTCGCCGTGACGGGATAGACGACGCTCCCCTCGAGGACGATCTTCATCGTCGCGGGGACCTCGAACCAGTTGCGGCCCGTCGCGAAGATGTAGGCGATGTCCTTGTCCCCCATCCCCTGCCCGAAGCTGCCGACGCAGCCGAGGATGTTGAGGTGGCTGTCGGTGCCGACGACGATCGTCCCCGGCTTCGCCGCTCCCTGCTCGATGTTGACGTGGGAGCCGATGCCGGCGAGCACGTCGAAGACGCGCACCCCCGTCTCGCGCGCGAAAATGCGGCAGACCTGCTGATTCTCCGCGTAACCGGTGTCGCGCGCGGGGACGTTGCAGTCGAAGGTGAAGACCGTCTTCTCGACGTCGTCCACCCACGGCGGTTCGAAGTTGGCCCGGAGGTTCTTCACGACGTTGGCGCCCCCGAAGTCGCGGGCGCTGCGCACGTCGATCGAGATCCAGACGACGTCCCCCGCCGAGACGGGCTTCCCGGCGTGCGCCGAGAGGATCTTTTCTATGATCGTCTTTCCCGTACGAATCCCCCCCTCTCAGAGCTTGCGCGCGATCTCTTCGGCGACCTCGAGCGTCGTGCTGTTTCCGCCCATGTCGTAGGTGCGGACCGTGCCGTCCTTGATGACCGCGGCGACGGCGGTCTCGATCCGCTCGGCGGCTTTCTTTTCGCCGAGCCAGTCGAGCATGAGCTTCGCGGCGAGGATCGTCGCGATCGGGTTCACCTTGTACATGCCGGCGTATTTCGGCGCCGATCCGTGCGTCGGCTCGAAGACCGCGTAGGTGTCGCCGAGGTTCGCCGCCGAGGCGAAGCCGAGACCGCCGACGAGCTGCGCGGCGAGGTCGCTGATGATGTCGCCGAAGAGGTTCGAAGCGACGAGCACGTCGTAGCTGTGCGGGTTCTTGACGAGCCACATGCACATGGCGTCGATGTTCGCCTCTTCGAGCTCGATGCCGGGGTACTCCTTCGCGATGACGCGGGCCTCGCGGATCATCATGCCGCTCGTCTCGCGAAGCACGTTCGGCTTCTCGACGATCGTGACCTTTTTGCGGCCGTATTTCTTCGCGAACTCGAACCCGCTGCGGATGATGCGGTCGCTCCCCTTTTTCGTGATGATGCGGAGCCCGAGGGCTATCTCGTTCTCCGGCGTCTTCGCGAACTTGCCGAACTTCTTGTGCTTCGCGCCGAGGAAGTCGAGCACCTCCCGCGGCGTCGGGTACCACTCGACCCCCGCGTAGAGGCCTTCGGTGTTCTCGCGGAACACGACGAGATCGATCCCGTCCTTGTAGTTGAGGGGATTCCCCGGGTAGGCCTTGCAGGGCCGCATGTTCGAGTGGAGGTCGAAGAGCTGTCGCAGGCCGACGATCGGGCTCGAATAGACGAGCCCCTTCCCTTTGAGCGAGGGATCGAGCTCGGCTTCCGATTCCACCTTCGGCTTCGAGGTGATGGCGCCGAAGAGCGCGCAGTTCGTCTCTTTGAGGAGCTTCACGGTGCGCTCGGGGAGCGCGTTCCCCTCGGTGCGCCAGAACTCCCACCCGATATCGCCGTGCGTGTACTCGGCGTCGATCTTGAGCGCGTCGAGCACGAGCTTCGCCGCCTCCATCACTTCCTTGCCGACCCCGTCGCCGGGGAGCCACGCGATCTTGTACTTCGCCATGCGGAGTCCTCCCTGCAATTCGTCGCAACGTTCGCCCGAAGCCGGACGCCTCGCCGGCCGAGGGCTCCTACTTCATCTTCGGGAGCTTCACGAGCCCCTTCTTTTGGAGCAGCTGGAACTTGTCGCGGGATTCCTTGATCATCCTCTCGGCCTTGACGATGAGCTCGTTCCAGCTCAGGTTGAGCCGCGCGACCCCCTGCTCGATCGCCTTGCGGCCGACCGCGGCGGCCTCGCGCGGATACACCTCGACCTCGTCCATCGTCGGGATGAGATAATCCTCGCGAAGCCCCTTGTCCTCCGCCACGCGCGCGAGCTCCCGCGCCGCCGCGATGCACATCTCGTCGGTGATCGTCTTCGCCATCACGTCGAGGGTGCCGCGGAAGATGCCCGGGAAACCGAGCGAGTTGTTGACCTGGTTCGGGAAGTCGCTTCGGCCGGTCGCCACCACTCGTGCACCGGCGGCCTTCGCCTCCCACGGCCAGATCTCGGGGATCGGATTCGCGCAGACGAAGACGACGGAGTCCTTCGCCATCCGCGTGATCCACTCCTTCTTGATCGTGTCCGGGCCCGGCTTCGAAAGGGCGATGAGGACGTCGGCGCCTTCGATGGCGCGCGCGACGTCGCCCGTCCGCCCCTCGCCGTTCGTCTTCTGGGCCATCTCCCATTTCTCTTTCCAGTCCTGCTTGAGCTCCTCCTCGCGGCCGACGTGCAGGATCCCCTTGCTGTCGCACATAATGATGTTTCGCGGCGTGACGCCGGCGAGCATGATCATGCGGGCGATGCAGATGTTCGACGCGCCCGCGCCGACCATCGTGACCCTCACCTTCGAGAGATCCTTGCCGACGATCTTCACGGCGTTGATGAGACCGGCGACGGTGACCGCGGCCGTCCCCTGCTGGTCGTCGTGCCAGACGGGGATATGGCACTCGCGCCGGAGCGTGTCGAGCACGCGGAAGCACTTCGGCTGCGAGATATCCTCGAGGTTGACGCCTCCGAACGAGGGCTGCAGCAGCTTGACGAACTCGATGAGCTTGTCCGGATCCTTCGTATCGACGCAGACGGGGAAGGCGTCGACCCCGCCGAGATACTTGAAGAGCATCCCCTTGCCCTCCATGACCGGCAGCCCCGCCTCCGGGCCGATGTCGCCGAGGCCGAGCACTCTCGTGCCGTCGCTCACGACCGCGACGAAGTTCCCCTTGTTGGTGTGCTCGAAGACCTTCTCGGGATTGTCGCGGATGTCGAGACAGGGCTTGGCGACGCCGGGCGTGTACCAGATCGCGAAATCGTCGAAGCTGCGGATGCAGGCCTTCGGCATGATCTCGATCTTGCCTTTGTAGAAGGGATGCATGATCATCGCGTCGATGCCGGGCTGCTTCGCCTTCGCGACGAGCTCCTCCGCGGTGAGCGGCTTGAGGACCTTCGGCGCGGGCTTCGCCGCTTTCTTCGCGGCCTTTTTCGGCGTCTTCTTCGCCGCCTTCGCCGTTTTCTTCGTCGCCTTCTTCGCAGCCTGCTTCCGAACCGGTTTCGCTTTCTTCGGACTCATCGACGCACCTCCCGGGATAAACCCGACCGTTTGAGAGAGCGTCCGCCAGCAACGCTCAATCCCGTTTATTCAACAAACCCGCATTGTGCGGCTAATGCCTTGCCGAAAGAAGAATATCACGAGCCGGTCGCGCCGGCGGACACATGCTACGGTTCGAGAAGCTCGGCGGCCGCCTTGAGCCCTTCCTCGTAGGCCTTCATGTTGAGCTCCTCCGTGCCCTTGGGCACGCGCGCGAGGATGGCCTTCCTGACGGCCTCCTCCGAAACGACGCCCGCGATCTTCGTGAGAATACCGACCGCGACGATGTTCGTCACGACGGCCTTGCCCACCTTCTTCAAAGCGATCTCGGTGATCGGGGCTCGATAGACCCGGAAATCGCCCGGCGGCAGCTCCTTCACGAGACCCGAATCGACGATGAGGATGCCGCCCTCCTTCAGATCCTTGCTGTATTTCGCGCAGGAGACCTGCGTCAGCGCGAGCAGAAGATCGAGGCTGAGCGCCTTCGGATAATCGATGTCCCCGTCGCTGATGACGACCTCGGCCTTGCTCGCGCCGCCCCGCGCCTCGGGGCCGTAGCTCTGCGTCTGCACGGCGTTGCGGCCGTCGTAGATGACGGCGGCCTCGGCCATGATCTTTCCGGCGAGTATGAGCCCCTGTCCGCCGGAGCCGCTCAAGCGCATTTCGTATCTGTCCATGCCACGCTTCTCCGTTTTCCGTATGTAAAGGGCCCCGCCGCGAGGGGCCGGCCTTGCGCCGGTCCCGGAGCCGGGGACTCGCTACGCCTTCGCCTTCTTTTTTTCGGCACCCAGTCTCTCGACGAGCTTGTCGTATTCGGCGCAGAACTCCGGCTTCTCGGCGTCGAAGAGGATGCCCGACGGAATCTTGTCGCGCTGCTCCTCCTCGGTCATCTTGTCGAGCTTGTCCTTCGACACGACGTTGTCCTTGAGCCAGTTCATGAGATCGACCGGCGTTCCCATCTTGTTGCGGCGACCGTACGCCGTCGGGCAGGGAGAGAGGATCTCGACGAGCGAGAACCCCGTTTTGCCGAGCGCCGCCGCGATGAGCTTGTCGAGCTGCTGGACGTGGTACACGTCGCCTCTGGCGACGAAGGAGGCCCCCGCAGCCTGCGCGAGCCCCGAGATGTTGAACGCTGGTTCGGTGTTGCCGAAGGGTGCGGTCGACGCGTTCATCCCCCGCGGGGTCGTCGGCGACACCTGCCCTCCCGTCATGCCGTAGATGTAGTTGTTGTAGAGGAGGCACGTGATGTCGATGTTGCGGCGCGCGGCGTGGATGTAATGGTTCCCGCCGATCGCCGTCGCGTCGCCGTCTCCCGTCACGACGATCACCTTGAGCTTCGGATTCGCGAACTTGACCCCCGTCGCGAAGGCGAGTGCGCGGCCGTGCGTCGTATGGAGCGTGTTGATGTCGATGTAGCCGGGCGTGCGGCTCGAACAGCCGATGCCGGAGACCATGACCGCGTCGTCCTTGGCGATGTCGAGCTTCTTGAGGCCCCGGATGAGGGATTTGAGCACGATGCCGTCGCCGCAGCCGGCGCACCAGATATGGGGAAAGTTCTGCTCGCGGATATATTCCTTGTAGTCGATCATCTCACGCCACTTCCTTGATCTTGTCGAGGATCTGCTTCGGCGTTATGGGATCGCCGTCGACGCGGTTCACGCGATGGACCTCGGTCCTGCATTTCGCGCCGAGCTCCACTTCGCGGGCCATCTGTCCGAGGTTCATCTCGGCGGCGATGAACGCTTTCACGTGTCCCGCCGTCTCGAGAATCGCCTCGTAGGGGAAGGGCCAGAGCGTGGTCGGTTCGAAGAGCCCGGCCTTGATGCCGGCCTCGCGCGCTTCGATGACGGCGCGCCGCGCCGAGCGCGCGACCGCTCCGTAGGCGAATACGGCGAGCTTCGCGTCGTCGAGCCGGAACGTTTTCCATCTCATGATCTCGTTCCGGTGGCGCTCGACCTTGTCGGTGAGATGGAGGATATTGGCCTCGATCTGCTTCGGATCGTTCGTCGGAAAGCCCGTTTCCGTGTGGCAGAGCCCCGTCACGTTGTACCGGTACCCCGTGCCGAATCTGGCGAGCACGGGCACTCCCGACTCCGTCGGAGCGTAGGGCACGTACTTCTCCGGGGGAACGCCGGGCTTCGCGCGGTTCACGACCTCGAGCGCGCCGGGTTCCGGGAGTATCATCTTCTCCGTCGTGTGCCCGACGATCTCGTCGATAAGGAGCAGCACCGGCATCATGTAGGTCTCGGCGAGGTTGAACGCGCGGACCGTCTGCTCGAAGGTCTCCTGCGCCGTCGCCGCGGAGAGGCAGATGACGCCGTGATCCCCGTGTGTTCCCCAGCGCGCCTGCTGCACGTCCATCTGGGCGGGCAAGGTCGGGGTGCCGGTGCTCGGACCGCCGCGCTGCACGTCCACGACGACGCACGGCACCTCCGCCATGACGGCGTGCCCGATGTTCTCCTGCTTGAGGCTGAAGCCGGGTCCCGAAGTGGCCGTGAGCGCCTTCATGCCGACGAGCGATGCTCCGATGACGGCGCCCATGGCGCCGATCTCGTCTTCCATCTGGATGAACTTGCCTCCGAGGCGCGGGAGCTTCCTGCACAGATGCTCGGCGATCTCGGAGGACGGCGTGATCGGGTAGCCGGCGAAGAAGCGGCAGCCCGCGTAGAGCGCCCCTTCCGCGCAGGCCTCGTTGCCCGCGATCATCATCACTTTGCCTGTGGGAGTCGTTGCCAAGACGGATGTCTCCTTGACTTCGGGCGATCTCCGCGATCCGCCCAAACCGCTGCCGCCGCCCCTCGAGGCGAAGGGCAAAAAAAATGAGGACCTCGCGTGGTCCTCATTCAACCGTTATAGCGAAATCAGGACACCTGAGCTCGCACAGGTTGCACTTGATGCAGTCATCCGGTCGTGCAACCTTGACCTTGCCGCCCTCCATCTCGAGGACGTCCTTGGGGCAGTAGGCCACGCAGATCTCGCAGCCCTTGCACCACTTCAGGTTGACCTTTATTATCGCTTTCTTTTTTTCCGAAGTCCGGTTCTCGGCCACCCCGACCACTTCCGATCAGGTTCTATGCGGGCGCTTGAACAGCGATTTATGCATGCACGGGCCTGGTTTAAAATTGCCCCCAATATATACCAGCCTGCGTTTCGATGGCAAGCCTTTTTGGGCCTATAGCAGACTTTTTTCAGGATACTGAAAAGGCCTTTGCCGGTTTTCGCTGGACGATTCTTGACGTAACGGGCTATTTTTCATATCATTCGTGCATGCATTCGATCAAGCTCCGCGGGGAATGGTGCAAGGCGTGCAGGATATGCATACAGATCTGCCCCCGCCGGGTTTACGTTCAGGGGAAGGAACCCAACGCAAAGGGATACAAGGTCACCAAGGTCGAGCGTCTCGAGGACTGCACGGGATGCCAGCTGTGCGAGCTCATGTGCCCGGACCTCGTGATCACGGTCGAAGATGCCGACGAGAGCAATTAAAGCGCTCCTGGCGCCCAAGAAATACTTCATGCAGGGGAACCTCGCCTGCGCCGAGGGAGCGCTCGCGGCCGGCTGCCGATTCTACGCGGGATACCCCATCACGCCCTCATCCGAGATCATGGAGCACCTCTCCCGTCGCATGCCCGAGGCCGGCGGAACCTTCGCGCAGATGGAGGACGAGATCGCCTCGATCTGCGCCGTCATAGGCTCGTCTTGGGGCGGCGTGAAATCGATGACCGCCACATCCGGTCCCGGGCTTTCTCTCATGCTCGAGGGGCTCGGGTACGCGTTCATGACCGAGACGCCGTGCGTCATCGTCGACATACAGCGACAGGGACCCGCAACGGGTCAGGCCACGAGACCCGGCCAGGGGGATGTCATGCAGGCGCGCTGGGGTGCGCACGGCGATCACCGCGTCATCGCCCTTTCCCCGTGGTCCTGCCAGGAGATGTACGATCTCACGATCGAGTCGTTCAATCTCGCCGAGCGGTACCGCGTGCCGGTCATCCTGCTGGCCGACGAGATCGTGGGACACATCAAGGAGAGCTTCACGGTCGGTCCCGAGATCGAGGTGTTCGACCGCAACCGCGAGGGCGGCAAGGCGCCCTTCGGAGGAGAGCTCGTGCCCCCGATGCCGGCCTTCGGCGACGGGCAAGCGCTCCTCGTGACCGGTTCGACCCACAACGAGTGGGGGGTTCGCAAGGTGTCCGATCCGGACGCGCAGGAGAGGCTCACGAACCGCATCTGCGAAAAGATAGACCGCAACCGTCGCGACATCGTGAGGGTCGATCGGCATTTCACCGAGGATTGCGAAACCCTGCTCATCGCCTTCGGGATCACGGCGCGCAGCGCCTACTACGCCGCGCGCGTTCTTCGAGACGAGGGACGCCGCGTCGGACTCCTGCGGCCGATCAGCATCTGGCCGCTCCCCGAGGACGAGATCAAAGCGGCCGCGCAAACGGCCTCCCGCGTCATCGTCTGCGAGATGAACCAAGGACAGCTCATTCACGAGATCGAGCGGCTCCTCTGCGGCAAGGAGATCGCCGGCGTGTTCAAGAACCGCGGCGAGCCGATCTACCCGCAGGAGATCATCGCGAAGGCGGTGGCGAAGTGAGCTCTCGTCTCTATCCGTATCTCAGGGAGGATGTCTTCCCGACGCCTTTCTGCCCCGGCTGCGGCCACGGCATTCTGCTGGGCGCGGTGACGCGCGCCATCGACGAACTGGGTCTCGACATGCGGCGGGTGGTGTTCGTCTCGGGTATCGGGTGCGCCGCGTGGATTCCCTCCCCCCATTTCAAGGCGGACACGCTCCACACGCTGCACGGCAGGG
>JAGUZZ010000171.1:0-2665 GCA_020060525.1 bacterium
CCCCCGTCCCCGTGCAGACGTCGAGGAACCGCGAGCCGCCGGCGGCGACGGCGGCCGCGGCCGCGGCCCGCCGCCAGAACGCGTCGAGACCGAAGGTGAGGATATGGTTCACCCGCTCGTAGCGCGCGGGGATCTCGGAGAATATCTCCCGCAGGCGCTCACCCATCCCCGCCCCGCCCGTCGATGTCGAGGGACAGCGTGTCGAGATAGGGGCCGAAGCCCTGCTTCTCCCAGAAAGGGTAGCCGATCGGATTCCCCCGGTAGACGCGCACCTCGAGACGCGTGACGCCGAGCCCCGCGAACCACGATGTGATCCGGCCGAGCATCGCGCTCCCCGCGCCGCGGCGCCGCAGGAGGGGCCGCACGTAGAAATCGAGTATCTCGCCTCTGGGCATGAGCGCGAAAATGGGAGGGTCGTGCATGACGCGGGCCATCGCGTACCCGGCGAGCTCCCCGCTCCCCTCCTCCCGCGCGACGAGAACGATCGCCTCCTCCGATTCGATGAGCTCGAGGAGGAAAAGCATGAACGTCGAGGGGGCGTCGACGCTCGGCGCGAATACCGAATCGAGGGCGACGTGATAGTCCGTGAGCTCGATCCAGAGATCGACGATCGCGGGCGCGTCGGTTCGCCGGGCCTTTTCTATCTTCACGCCCTCTTCCTCACAACGGCGCCCGGATGAGCCGCACGTCGTCGATCCACACGGCGCCGGACCCCGCGATCACGAGGTTGAGCCTCACGTTGTCGGGGTTCTGGCCGGCCTCGAGCATGAACGGGATCTCGACGGTCGTCCACTCGTTCGTGCCGCTGAGCGGCCGCTCGATGCCGCGCGAGAAGAACTCCCGTCCGCCCGTGAAGCGGCACCACATCTCGAGGTAGACGCGGCCCGCGACGTTCTCGATGCGAAGCCGCGCCCGGTAGACGAGCCGCGCGTTCTCGATATCGATGTCCCCCGTGTCGTACAGATGAACGGTCATGGAATCGGCCGCGGTGATCTTGAGCGACGAGGTGCCCGTCACCTTGATCCGCGGATCGATCTCGATCCCGTCCCGCGTGACGATCCCCTCGGTCGTGTCCATGGGATAGAGCCGGATCTCGTCCTCCGAGCGCCTCTCCCCCGAGCAGCCCGCGAGCGCGCAGAGCGCCGCGGCCGCGACCACGGATCTCGAGAGCGTTTTCAGCATCGCCGTGAACCTCCTCGACTGGCGGCATGACGGGGGCGCGATTTCCGTTGCCCCGCCCCCGGACGGAGGCTATCATCGTACCGGAAACTCCGGCAAGATTTTGTTGTATCACGTCCGGAAGCGCCGCCGGAAGCCCGCACGCGGGGCGAGAACGCCGGCGGCGGGAGGTGTCGCCATGAACACCCGCTGTACGAAGATCGCCGCGGTCGCGGTCCTCTGTTTCGCGGCCTCGATTCCGCAGTCGTGCCGGACGAAGGCCGAGCCCGAGGCGGCGGGACCGCGCGTCGAGCGCGCCGCCGCGGTCTCGTCCTACTCCGCGTTCGGCGTCGACCTCTACCTCGAGATCGCGAAGACCGGCGACGGGAAAAACGTCTTCATCTCCCCCGCGAGCGTCGGCCTCGCGCTCGCGATGACGTGGAACGGCTCGGCGGGCGAAACGCGCGAGGCGATGGCCCGGACGCTCCGGCTCCCTTCGAACGAGCCCGGCACCGTGAACGCCGCCGACTCAGCGCTCATCGCCGGCATGAACGCTCCGATGAAGAACGTGGAGCTCGCCGTCGCGAACTCGCTCTGGGGGCGGAAAGGGATCGACTTCGAAAAAACGTTCCTCGAGCGGAACAAACGCTACTACGGGGCGGAGGTGCGATCGCTCGATTTCGCGGATCCCGAGTCCCCCGGCGTCATCAACGCGTGGGTCGCGGACAAAACGAAGGACAAGATCCGCGACGTCGTCGACGACATCGATCCCTCCGTCGTTCTCTTTCTCATAAACGCGATCTACTTCAAGGGGGCGTGGGCGGTCGAGTTCGACGAGGAGCTCACGGAGGACGCCGTCTTCCACGGCGCGGCCGGCGGCGCGAGCGTCCCGATGATGCGGCAATCGGAAAAATACGCGTATCTGCGGGGCGACGGATTTCAGGCGGCGCGCCTCCCTTACGGCGACGGGCGGATCGGGATGTACGTCTTTCTTCCGGACCGGGAGTCGAGCCTCGACGAGTTCCACGCGAAGCTCGACGCGGAAACGTGGACGGCGTGGATGGGAGAGTTCGCGCAGCGCGACGGAAACATCGGGCTCCCGCGCTTCAAGATCGAGTACGAGACGAAGCTGCGCCGCACGCTCTCCGAGCTCGGCATGGGGATCGCCTTCGACGGCGCCGCCGCCGATTTCAGCGGGATACTCTCGCTCCCCGGCGCGAACGCCTACATCCACGACGTCATTCACAAGACGTTCTGCGAGGTGAACGAGAAGGGGACCGAGGCGGCCGCGGTGACGAGCGTCGAGATACGCGTCACCTCGGCCATGGAGCCGCCGAAGAGGTTCGAGATGATCTGCGACCGGCCGTTCTTCTTCGCGATCGTCGACGGCGAGACGGGTCTCGTCCTCTTCATGGGATCTCTCGCGAATCCGTCGTAGGACGGAGCGTCGGCGCGATCGCCCGGCGGCGGGCGCCCGGCGGCGGGCGCCCGGTGTCAGCGTTTCTCC
>JAGUZZ010000368.1:0-4752 GCA_020060525.1 bacterium
ACGGACCGGCTCATCCGCATGATCAACAAGGTGCTCGACGTGTCGAAGATCGAGTTCGGCAACCGCACCCTCAAGCGCAGTCTGTTCCAGCTCGGGCCGCTCGTCGCCGACGTCGAATCCTCGATGCAGCCGTACCTGCGCGACAAGAAGCTGCGGCTCGTCGTCAACGTGCCGCCCTCGCTGCCGCTCGTCGACGGGGACGAGGATCTCGTGAAGCAGGTCTTCATCAACCTCATCGGCAACGCCGTCAAGTTCTCTCCGGCGGGATCGCGCGTGTTCGTCGAGGCGGTCGAGGACGCCGTCGCCGTCAAGATCTCCGTCTCGGACGAGGGGATCGGAATCGCCGACGAGGATCTCCAGAACATCTTCAAGCAGTTCTATCAGGTCCGCCGGGGCGCCGGCGAAGGGGTCGGCCTGGGCCTCGCGATCGTGAAGAACATCGTCGAGCAGCACGGCGGCTACATCACGGCGACGAGCCGCATCGGCGAGGGAAGCACGTTCACCTTCACGCTGCCGAAGCAGCACCACTTCAACGATCTCCTCGGGTACGTGTTCGACGCCGTGGAGGCGCGCACGGAGATCCAGGAGATGTTCCAGCTCGCCGTGAAAGTGATCGCCGAGATGCTCTCGGCGAAGATCGTCTCCCTCATGCTCCTCGATCAGGAAAAGAAGGAGCTCTTCATCAAGGTCGCCTACGGACTCGACGAGCGGATCGTGTCGCACACCCGAGTGCGTCTCGGAGCGGGGATCGCCGGCAAGGTGGCGGACACGGGCGAGCCGCTCCTCGTGGAAAACGTCGAGCGGAGCCCCCTCAAGAGCGCGCCGAACAACCCGCAGTACGAGACGAAATCGCTCGTGAGCGTGCCGCTCCGGATCGGCTCCACCGTCGTCGGCGTCATCAACGCGAACAACAAGACCTCCGGCGCGCCGTTCAACCGGGACGATCTCGCCCTTCTCGTGAGTCACAGCCAGCGTTTCTCGAAGGCGATCGAGCGCATCCGCACGGCCGAGTCGCCGCAGACGTTTCTCGCCGAGACGATCGAGTCGCTGCAGTCGCTGCTCGCCGCGCGCAAGCGCGAAGCCGAGGATTCGCACAAGAACGTCGTCCACTGGTCGGTCCAGACGGCGCGCAGGCTGCGGTTGAGCGAGAAGGAAGTCCGGGTGATCCAGTACGTCTCGAGCGTGCACGACGTCGGGATGACGTGCGTGAGCGAGGATATTCTCAAGAAAACGCTCGAGCTCTCCGCCTCGGAGGTGGAGGAGATCCGGAAACATCCGCAGCGGGGAGCGGCGATCCTTCGACCGCTCGAGTTCGTGGAGCTCGTGAGCCAGAGCATCCTCTTCCATCACGAGCGGCCCGACGGCCGCGGATATCCGATGGGGCTCCGCGGCGAGCAGATTCCGATCGGCTCGCGGATCCTCGCGGTGCTCGACGCCTACGCGGCGATGACGAGCGACCGGCCGTTCCGGCAGCGGCTTTCCCCGGCGGAGGCGGTCGACGAGCTCGTCCGCCATTCGGGGACGCAGTTCGATCCGCGCGTCGTCTCGGCGTTCATAGAGGTTCTCATGGACGAAGGCCAGATCGAGGTGGACGCTCATACGCGCCTCTCGGAGGCGCTCCGTTCGGCCCGCAAGCACCACTTGGTGCCCTAGGGGAGGAGAAGCACGGTGTTCGAAGCGCTGAAAATGAGGCCGCGGACGACCCGCGCGGCCGCCGTCTCCCCGCCGGAGCCGGCGCTCGCGCGCCTCGCCGCCGTGAGCGATCTCATCCTCTCGGACGCTCCGGCTCCGCAGGTCTATGACGCGGCCGTCGCGGCGGTCGCCGAGAGCGCGGGCGCTTCGTTCGCCGTCCTCCGGATCGCCAAGCCGGGAGGGGACGCGTTCGAAGTGCGCGCGCACGCGGGGCTCTCCATCGACCGCCCCGCCCCCCTCTCGTCCTATTCCGTCGCGCGCGACGCGTGGAGCGAGATTCGCAGGAGCGCGCGGCCGTGCGGGGACGGATTTCTCGTCGAGGAGGGGGACCTCTCCGGCGCGGCCGGAAACGCCGTTCCGAGACACCTTCCGTGGGACGGCCGCTCGGTCCTTCTCTTCGGCGTCGGCGATCCCGACGCCCCGGCGGGTTTCCTCGCGGCGGGCTTCTTCGCCGAGCCTCCCGGGCCGGCCGCCCTCGCGGCGGTGCGGGCCTTCTCGAACGCCGTTCTCCATTGCATCCGGCGCGACGGAGCCAGGGCGGAGCTCCGCGAGCGCGAGCGGACGATCGCCGCGTGCCGCGAGGAGCTCGACGGCGTCAACCAGCTCAAGTCGAATTTCCTGTCGGTCGTGTCGCACGAGCTGCGCACGCCGCTCACGTCGATCAAGGCGTACAACGAAACGCTCCTGGAAAACATCGACAGCATACAGCGCGGGACGCTCGAGGATTTCCTGCGCGTGATGCGCGAGGAGATCGAGCGCCTCATCTCGCTCGTCGACAGCATGCTCAATTTCTCGCGTCTCGAGACCGGGCATCTGCGGGTGGAGCGCGCCTCGTGCAACCTGAACCGGCTCGTCGAAGAGGCGCACGACGCGCTCCGGCCGTCGTTCCTCGAGCGGGATATCAACACGGAGATCCGGCTTCCGCGCCACCCGTGCCGCATCGACGCCGACGCGGAGCTCATCCGCCAGCTTCTCCGGAACCTCATGAGCAACGCGGCGAAGTTCACGCCGGCGGGCGGGAACGTGACCGTCACGCTCGAGGAGGAGGCGTCCGCGGCGCGCATCTCGGTGCAGGACACGGGGCCGGGCATTCCCGAGGACCAGCTCGAGAAGGTGTTCGAGAGATTCTACCAGGTGGACGCGAGCAACACGCGAGAACACGGCGGATCGGGGCTCGGGCTCGCGATCTGCAAGAACATCGTCGAATGGCACGACGGCAGCATCTGGGTCGAAAACGTGAAGGACGCGGGGGCGAAGGTCGTCGTCGTGCTGCCGATGAAGGACATCATCGTGCGGCAGGCGTCCTCGTCGGGGCTCGTCGGCTCCCGTCGGTTCGAGCGGGACCGTTACCTGACGCTCCTCGTCGAGATGCTCGCCGAGTTCCTTCAGGCCCGCAAAGCGTCGATCATGCTCCTCGACCGCGGCCGGCACACGCTCCGGATCGTCGCGGCGAAGGGGCTCGATCCGGATTTCGTGCAGAACACGAGATTGACCCTCGGCGAGCGGATCGCGGGGAAGGTAGCCGAAACCGGCGAGCCGCTCCACGTGTTCGACATCGAGAGCGACACGGATTTCGGGCGCGCCAACAACGGCCTCTTCTACGGAACGCGGTCGTTCATCTCGGTGCCGCTCAAGGACGGCGACGAGACGATCGGCGTCCTCAACGTGAGCGATCACGTCGAGGGGCGCGAGTTCGCGCGGGCGGACCGGGAGATCCTCGAGGCGCTCAGCGGCATCATCGCCGGCATGCTGAAGAAGCTCGACGCCTACGAAAAGGTGTCGGCGAATTTCGAGAAGCTGAAGGACGCGATGCGCGCCATCCTCGATATGCGGGAGGCGTGGGGGAGCCGCGCGCTCATGAACCTCACGCTCGTCGCCCTCACGATGGGGAAGAGGCTCGGCCTCGACGAGCGCTCCCTCACGGCGCTTCGGCTCGGGATGAACCTCTACGATCTCGGGCTGATGAAGATCCCGCGGACGATCCGGGTGAAGCGCGAGGAGCTTTCGAACAAGGAGCGCGAGACGCTCCGCGAGCACACGAACGTCGGATATACGCTGAGCTCGCCCATGGGGCTCGAGGACCGGATCATGAAGATGGTGCGCAGCCACCACGAGCATTTCGACGGCACCGGCTACCCGGACGGCCTCGCCGGAGACGAGATTCCGGTCGAGGCGCGGATCGTGAGCGTCGTCGACGCGTTTCGCGCGCTCATGAGCGAGGGCCCGTACCGCCGGACGTTCACGCTCGCCGAGGCGCGCGCGGAGATCGCCGCGGGCGCCGGCTCGCGCTTCGATCCGGCCGTGGTCGCGGCCTTCGAAGAGGCGCTCGGCGTTCTCGGCGCGCGCGCGGACCGGCGCGAGCTCGTCCTCGACGAGTTCGAGCGGGAGCTCGAGAGAGAGCGCAGCGCGCGGAAAAGAAATATCGAATCGGACGCGGATCGGGCATCGAAGGAGGAATCCCGATGAAGAAGGGGAAGATCTTGGTCGTGGACGACGAGGTGAACATCACCCAGATACTGCAGTTCAGCATCGGCGCCGAGGGGTTCGAGGTGCTGACGGCCCAGAACGGCGAGGAAGCGATCGAGAAGGCCCGCCGCGAGCAGCCCGATCTCATCATACTCGACATCATGATGCCGAAGATCGACGGATACGAGGCGTGCCGGATTCTCAAGGCCAATCCGCTCACGCGCAACATCCCCGTCGTGCTTCTCACGGCGAAGGGGCGCGAAATCGACAAGCGGCTCGGATTCGAGGTCGGCGCGACCGATTACATCGTGAAGCCGTTCAGCCCGAACAAGCTCATCGAGCGGATCCACCGCCTCCTCTCGTGCGCCAAGTAGCCTTTTGACGTTGCCGGCGACGCGGCGGCTCCCATATCCTCCGGGCATGGGAGCCGTTTCCTCATCATGGGCGCTCGTCGACGTCGCCGTTCCGTACCCCGTGGACAGGCTGTTCACCTACCGGGTCCCGGCGGCTCTCCGCGGGCGCATCCGCGCCGGGTCCCGCGTGCAGGTGCCCTTCGGGCGCAGCCGCGTCACCGGGTACGTCGTCGCCAGCCGG
>JAGUZZ010000339.1:0-4885 GCA_020060525.1 bacterium
CCATCGTCGCGTAGTTCGGAATGGCGATGGCCGCCAGAAGCCCGATGATCGTGACGATGATCATGAGTTCGATGAGCGTGAATCCTCTGCTCGACATAATCGCGCCCCTTCGATCGCCGCGAGTGATCCGCGGCCCGAGGTTGATGCCGGGCCGGACGATACGCTCAAAGCCGTGTATCGAGCATGAAGGCAAGATTCGTACCCGCGCGCGCTCCACGCGCCGGGGGGAAAAAAGAAGGGGCGGCTCCGGAGAGCCGCCCCTCGAGGTTCGACTGTGCGTCGACGATTACTGACCGCTCGAAAGCGTGATGATCGTCGTGCCGGCCGTCTTGCCGACGCCGGTGATCGTGTAGCCGACGTTCACGCCGCTTCCATCGATGATCGGGGCGTAGCCGGTTTCGCCGGAGTTCGCCGCGGCGCCGTCGACCGGCTCGCTGGCGGCCTTCGTGAACGGATTCTCGAGCAGGGCCGCGCCCGGGAGCATATCGACGATCGACTCGCCGGTCGTGGGCAGGGCCTCGGCGACCGTTCCGGCGTAGACGCCGTCATTCTGAACCGCGAAATCCTCGGCCGCGAGCTGCACGGTATGGCAGTTCGACTTCACGGCCGCTTCCTTCGCGCGCGACTGCATGTTGATGAAGTTCGGAATCGCGATGGCGGCAAGAATGCCGATGATCACGACCACGATCATCAACTCGATGAGGGTGAAACCCTTGTTGTTCATCAGGCACCTCCTTCACACAAACTCTTCAAAGCCGGATGCTTTGATCTCTTCCTTCTTGATGACGGCCGCGGTGACCCGATTTTTGCCGGGTGCTGCTCGCCGCAGCCGTTCAGAGCGCTATTTCGCAATCTCCGTGCCAACGAAGCAGGGAGACTCGGACGTTATAACCCGCTGGAATACATCGAATTGCCGGATACCCCCTTTCCCGCCGTGTTCCAGCGCCGTTTCGAAATGCCCTGGGGACGTTTCTCATTGCAACGCGCCCGGTTACCGGTCCTTCAGCTTCTCTTGGGACAAGCCGTACCGCTGGATCTTGCGGTAGAGCGTCGAGGCGTTGATCCCGAGGATCGAGCTCGCTTTCTTCTTCTGCCAGCCGGTCTCCTCGAGAACGCCCACGAGGTACTCCTTTTCGAGCTCGTCGAGCGTCATCTTCGTCTTGTTCATGACGACGCGGCGCCGCTCGCTCATGTGGTTGCACACCTTGATGGGAAGGTTCTCCGGAAAGACCTCGTCTCCCTCCTGCAGGATGACGGCCCGCTCGATCACGTTCTCGAGCTCGCGCACGTTGCCGGGCCAGTCGTAGGCGCAGAGGAGATCCATCGCGGCCTTCGATATGCTCTTGCGCCGCCCCGTTCGCTCGCCGGCGAGCCGCAGGAAATGATCGACGAGGAGCGGTATGTCGTCCCGGCGGTCGCGCAGCGGCGGTATGAGGATCGGGATGACGTTCAGGCGGTAGTAGAGGTCCGCGCGGAAGCGCTCCTCCTTGACCGCCTTCTCGAGATCCGAGTTCGTCGCCGCGATGAGGCGCACGTCCACCTTGATCGGCGCGGTGCCGCCGACGGGGATGATCTCGCGCTCCTGAAGCACGCGGAGCAGCTTCACCTGTATCGCGAGCGTGGTCTCTCCGACTTCGTCGAGAAAGAAGGTTCCGCCGCTCGCGACCTTGAACATCCCGTCCTTGTCGCGGATCGCCCCCGTGAAGCTTCCCTTTACGTGGCCGAACAGCTCGCTCTCGAGGAGGTTCTCCGGGAGCGCGCCGCAATTGATCGAGACGAAGGGCTGGCCGGCGCGCCCGCTCCGGTAATGGATCGCCTTGGCGATGAGCTCCTTGCCGGTGCCGCTTTCGCCGCCGATGAGGATCGTGGAGTCGGTGTCGGCGACCTTGTTGACGAGGTTGAAGACCGCCTGAATCTCCTCGCTCTTGCCGATGATCTCCTTGAAGTCCTCTTTTTTCTTGAGCTGCTTCTTGAGATAGACGTTCTCCGTCTTCACCTTGTGCATGTCGAGGGCGCTGCGGATCACCATCTTGATCTCTTCGTTCTTCGCGCGCTTGATGAGGTAGTAGTATGCGCCGCTGTTGAGCGCCTCGATCGCCGTCTTCTGCGTGGCGTACGCGGTCATGATGATCACGGGGATCGTCGGATTTTGCTCCTTGACGGCCCGGAGGAGCTGGATACCGTCCATCCCCTCCATCTTGATGTCGGTGAGGACGACGTCGAAGTTCCCCTCCTTGATCTCCTGAAGGGCCTTCTTTCCGCTATGGGCGGTCTTGACTTCGTAGCCCTCCTTGCGGAGCATGATCGAAAGGTACTGGCACATGTTCTTCTCGTCGTCGACGACGAGGATCTTTTCTCCTGCCATTCGGCGTTACCCCCGTTGAGTCCGAACACCCCGAACTAGAAGCCGATGAAGGTTTCCTGAAGACTCGCTTCCCGAGTCGTCTGCGACCCGGCGCACACCGGGAGAATGACCGTAAACACGGCGCCCTGCCCCTCGACGCTCGCGGCCCGCACGTGGCCGCCGTGGCTTTCGACGATACGGGCGACGATCGCGAGCCCGAGCCCCGTCCCGCCCTCCTTCGTCGTGAAGAACGGCTCGAAGATGCGCGGGAGCGCCTCGGGCGGGATCGCCGGGCCGGTGTTGACGAAATCGACGGCGACGCACGTCTCCGGCCCCGCCCCCTCGCGGAGCGACTTCACGACCGTCTCGATGCGGATCGTGAGCCGTCCGGACGGGCCCATCGCCTCGCAGGCGTTCATGATGAGATTGAGGAACACCTGGCGGATCTGCTCGTCGTCCGCGTACACGCAGGCGTGCGGCGCGCCGCTCCGGACCTCGACGGCGGCGTCGCGCCCGATCCCCGTCGAATGGCGGAGCAGGAGCAGAACCTCGTCGAGACACCGCTCGACGTCGACCGGCTCGAAATCGGGGCTTCGCAGCCGCGCGAATTCGAGAAAATCGGTGATGATCCGGTCGAGGCGGTCCGACTCCTTGACGACGAGCTCCATGAGCCGCCGGTTGTCGCCGGAGAGCTCCAGCTCCTGCGCGAGCATGTCGATCGAGCCGCAGATCGAGGCGGGCGGAGCGCGTATCTCGTGGGCGATCGCCGTCGAGAGCTCTCCGATCGCGGCCATTTTGTCCGCGCTGCGGACCTTCTCGCGCATCCGGTGGACTTCGGTGAGATCCTGGAAGATGGCGACCGCGCCCCGCGTCTCCCCCTCCTCCCCGCGTATGAACGAGATGCTGATGCCGAGCGGGAGCACGCTCCCGTCGAGACGGCGCACCTCGAGCTCGTGGCGCCGCCGCTGCGTTCCGGTCGCGATCGCGCTCTCGAGCTCCTGCACGAGCGGATGCATGTGCGGGATGACGTCGTGAATCAGGCGCCCCGCCGCGCCGCCGCCCGGCCGGAGCCCGAGGATCCGTTCGGCGGCGGGGTTGCAGGTCACGATCTCGCCGGTCATCTTCGTGACGACGAGCCCGCTCGACACGTTCGTGATGATGCTGTCCGTGTTGAGGCGGACCCGGCGGAGCTCGTTTTCCGCGCGGGACAACTCCTCTCCTTTCCGCCGGACGCGCGCCGCGAAGGATCCGCTGAGGAGCCCCGCCAGCACGAACACCGCCATGAGCAGGTAGCCGCGAAGCAGCGGATCGCCGGCGGATTCGTGGATGGAGAAGCCCCGCGGATGGACCCTCCCGCCGAACTCGAGGACGTTGTAGGCGAGGTAGGCCGCGGTCGCGAGGGCGGCGGTCGCGAGCCCGCCCGAGGTCTCGAACCAGAGGCCGCCGAGGAGGATCGGCAGAATGAAGAGCGTGGCGAAGGGCGAGGCCGAGCCGCCGCTGAAGTGCATGATACAGGTGAGCACCGCGCAATCGACCGCGATCGTCCCCCACACGAGGGTGCGCGCGTTCACGCCGGCCCTGGCGGCGAGGTACATCGAACCCGTCGCGAGGTAGATGACGCCGAGCAGCCCGTAGAGCGATCCCGCCGCCGCGCCGCCCTCGCCGTACTGGAGCACGACGACCGCCGCGCCGACGACGAGGGTCGCGACGACGAGACGGAGGAAGACGAGCTTTCTCATGGATCCCGCCTCGCGGCGGGACCAGGCACGCGGCGGAAAGCGCATCGATCAGCCCCCGGCGACGACGGATACGAGTTTGAACATCGGCAGATACATCGCGATGAGCATGCTGCCCACGATGCCGCCCATGACCACGATCATGATCGGCTCGATAATGGACGTGAGGGCGTTCACCGCCGTATCGACTTCGCTATCGTAAAAATCGGCCACTTTTTCGAGCATCTCGTCGAGGGCGCCGGTCTGCTCGCCGACGCCGATCATCTGCACGACCATCGGCGGAAACACGCCGCACTCCTTCAGCGGCTCGGCGATCGTGTTGCCCTCGCTGATGCTCGTGCGCGTCCGCATGACGGCCTCCTCGACGACCTTGTTGCCCGACGTCCGGGCCGTGATCTCGAGGCCGTTGAGGATCGGGACGCCGCTCGAGACGAGCGTGCCGAGCGTGCGCGTGAACCGCGCGACGGCGGATTTTCTGATGACGGGCCCGATCACCGGCGAGTGGAGCATGATCTTGTCGATGCGGTAGCGCCCGCCGGCGGTCTTGTAGTAGCGCTTGACGCCGATGAAGGCCCCGACGCCGAACGCGGCGAGAAGCCACCAGTTCGCGCGCAGGAAGTCCGAGAGCCCCATGACGATCTTGGTCGGCAGCGGCAGCTCGCCCCCGAAGTCGGTGAACATCTGCGCGAAGGTCGGGATGATGAAGAGCAGCATGAACACGGTCGCGCCGATACACACGGTGAAGACGACGGCCGGATACGTCATCGCGCCCTTCACCTTCTTGATGAGGGCGTCGACCTTCTCG
>JAGUZZ010000335.1:0-4046 GCA_020060525.1 bacterium
CGGAAGGCCGCGCACGCCATAAACGAATACCTCGCCTCGGGCTCGTGGTGACGAACGGCGATCGCCGATCCTCCCGTCTCCGCGCGCCGCTCGGCCTGGCCGTCAAGCCCGCTTCTCGATCTGCCTGATAAGGTCGTTGAAGATGACGTGGTGGAACGGAACGAAGATGTACCAGTAGATCCTGCCCGCGAGCGATTCCGTGTAATAGTGAGCCACGATCGAGAGCCGGTTCCTCCCGCCGGCCGGCTCGATGTCGAACTCGAGCCACGCCTTGCCGGGGAGCTTCATCTCCGCGCGCAGCAGGAGGCGCATATCCGGCTGCAGGTCCTCGATCCGCCACCAATCGATGACGTCGTTGACCTTGAGGGTCGTTTGGCTCCGCCGCCCGCGTCCATGGCCGACCCCCATGAACACCTTGTCCACCCAGCCGCGCAGCCGCCACATCCAGTTGTGCGTGAACCAGCCTTCCTTGCCGCCGATCTTGCAGATCGACGCGAACAGCTGCCACGTCTCCTTGCTCGAGAGGATCGAGAAGCGCGCCGTGTACAGCCGCTTCCCCTCGAGCTCGCGGAGCTTCATGGCGAGCTCGTGCGCGGGCGGGTACGCGCTGAACCAGCTCGTGCGGACGTTGTCCTGCTCCTCTCGCGTCAGCGCGGCGATGACGGCCTCGCGGTAGCTCAGCGGCTCGAAAGGTATGTACCGGCGGATCGATTCGTCCCGACAGACGACCTCGTTCTTGAGCCCCTCCATGAGACTCTTCGTGATGGCGGCCGGGATGGGCGTGAGCATGCCCGCGTGATACGAATAGAAGCCGATGCTCGTAATGGGCCACGGGAGGAAGAGCCGCTTCTTGTGAAGAATTCCGGCGAGCTCCTTCATCATACCAGCGTAGGTGAGCACGTCGTCGCCGCCGATGTCGAACGACATGCCGGCCGTTTCCGGCGTTTCGAGCACGCCGACGAGGTACTTGATGACGTCGCGGACGGCGATCGGCTGGCAGCGGTTGTTCGCCCATTTCGGCACGGGGACGACGACGAGGCGCTTGACGAGGTGCTTGATGATCTCGTAGCTCGCGCTCCCGGAGCCGATGATGATCGCCGCGCGCAGTATCGTCACGGGGACCTTTCCGCGCGCGAGCTCGTCGGCGACGCGGATGCGGCTCCTGAGGTGCGACGAGAGCTTCGCGCGCGCGTCTCCGAGGCCGCCGAGGTAGATGATCCGCTTGAGACCGGCCTCCTCCGCGGCCTTGCGGAAGTTGACCGCCGCGCGGAGATCGGCGGCCTCGAACTCCCTCTGTCCGAGCAGAAGGGAGTGGATAAGATAATAGGCCGTGTGAACGCCTTTGAGGGCGGCGGGCAGGTTGTCCCGGTCGCGCGCGTCCGCGTCGACGACCTCGACGCTCGGCCACATCTCGCGATACTCCGGGGATTGCCCGCGCACCATGATGCGAACCTTGTAGCCCCGCGCGAGAAGCTCCGGCACGAGCCGTCCGCCGATGTATCCCGAGGCGCCCGTCACGAGAACGATCCCGATTGAAGGATCCGGCGCCGTGGGAAGCTCCGCCGTGTACCGGTATTCCCGCTTCGAGAGGGACGCGAGGAGGCTTCGCTGGATCGCCTTTTCGCTCATGATCACCGCCTCTTACGGGTTGAGCCCCGGCAGGATCCCCTTTTCCCGGTAGATCGGGTGGAGGATCTCGCGCATCGATTTGATCCGGTATCCGAAGACCGCCGCCGCCGCGGCGCACGCGAGGCCGCCGGCGAATATCATTCCCGGCGCCCCGATCCGATCGGCGACGGCGCCGGCGAGAAGGCTGCCGAAGGGACCCACGCCGAGGAACGCCATCGTGAAGAAGCTCATGACACGCCCTCGCTTGTCGTCGTCGACGACGGTCTGGACGACGGTGTTGCTGGAGGCTATGAGCAGGATGAGCCCGAGACCCGTGCCGAACATGATGACGAGCGAAAGCGGGAAGGAGCGGGAGAGGGAGAACGCGGCGAGGCTCGCGCCGAACGCGGCCGCCGCGTAGGCGATGAGCGTCTTGAGGCCGTGCACGTGGCGGCGCGAGGCGAGGTAGATCGTGCCCGCGAAGGCGCCGCAGCCCGAAGCGCCCATGAGGAATCCGAGCGTCCGCGCGTCGCCGCCGAGAATGTCCTTGGCGAATACCGGCATGAGCAGCGTGTACGGCATTCCAACGAGGCTCACGACCGCGACGAGGAATATAATGTTGCGTATGGGCGCGAAGCCGAACGTGTAGGCGAACCCCTCTCGAACGCCGTCGATCATGCGGCCGTTGCGCCGCGGCTCGGCGAAGAGCGGGAGCTTCATCGCCGCGAGCGCCGCGATCACGAACACGTAGCTCAGGGCGTTCAGAGCGAAGCACGCCGTCTCGCCGACCGTGCCGATGAGGATGCCGGCCGCGGCCGGCCCGACGAAGCCCGCCGCGTGCACCATCGAGGAGTTGAGCGCTATCGCGTTGCCGAGGTCGTTCTTGCGGTCGATCATCCGCACGATGAACGCCTGCCGCGCGGGAAGGTCCACGGCGTTGATCGCGCCGAGCACGACGCTGAGCGCGACGAGGTGCCAGACCTCGATCGCGTCCGTCGCGACGAGGACGGCGAGCAGGACCGCCTGCGCCATGGCGAGGATCTGGGTCACCATGAGCGCGCGGTGGAGGTTCCAGCGGTCGATGAAAACGCCCGCGAAGGGGGCGAGCAGGAACATCGGTATCTGCATCGCGAATCCGACCTGTCCGAGCGTGAGGGCCGATCCGGTGAGCCTGTACGCGAGCCATCCGACGGCGACCCGCTGCATCCACGTGCCGACGAGCGAGACGCTCTGCCCGCCGAAGTAGAGGCGGTAGTTGGGGTGGCGAAGCGCGCGGACGATGTGCCGAAGGCCCGAGGGCTCCGTCGTCGATTCGGTTTCGCCGCGGCGTTCCATCGCGTCATCTCGTTGTCAATCAACAGGATGCCGCCGCGCACGGCGCGACGGCGCGTCATTCCCGTTCGAATAAGGAAACGATTTTACTACATACGTGTAAAAGATACATATAAAATGAATTGTTCGAGTGCAACCGTGTCCCGGGAGGCCAGATGTCCGTTCGGAAACTCCGTTTCTACGCCCCCGTCATCCTCACCGCAGGTATCGTTCTCGCTTCCGGCTGCGGCCGGGGCGGCCGCGACGAGCGCGAGTACGCCTCGATCGAGAAGGAGTTCGTCTCTTTCTATCTGAAATCGAATCCGACGTGGGCGACGGTGCTCGGAGACCATCGCTACGACGACCAGCTCGATGATATGAGCCGGGAGGCCGTCGAAGCGTACATCCGAGCGTGCGGAGGCTATCTCGAACGCCTGCGCGCCGTCGATACGGACGCGCTTTCGAGCGACCGCTCCATCGACGCGCGATGCCTCGCCGGATATATCGAGCTCACCCTCCTCGACTTCGAAGAGGATCGCGTGCACAGGCGCAATCCGATGCTCTACGCGGAGATGCTTTCGAACTCGATCTACGTCATACTCGCCAACCAATCGATTCCGCTCGAGGAGCGCCTCGACCGCATCTCCAAACGCTTCGAGCGCATTCCCCGTTTCATCGACCAGGCGTTCGCCAATCTCGACAACCCGCCGAAACTCCGTACCGAGATAGCGATCGATATGACGAAAGGGCTCGTCGCGTATATCGAGAACGACGTGCTGCCCGAGGCCGACAAGGTCCCGGGCATGGGGGAGCGCATGAGGCGCTCGTTCGGCCCCGCCCGCGAGGCTCTTCTGCGCTTTGCGGACTTTCTCGAAAAGGACCTCGTGAACCGGTCGTTCGGCGAATTGCGTATCGGCGACGCGGCGTTTCGAAAGCGGCTCAAGCTCCAGATCGGCACCGATATGACCCCCGAGGAGATTGTCGCCGCGGCGTATCGCGAGCTCGACGCCGTGCATGAGCGGATGTACGCCGTCGCCGCTCCGCTCTACGAGGAGATCTCCGGCGCGGCCGCGCCGACCGATCCCGATTTCGAGGAGCGCATGCGAATCGTGACCGTCGTGCTCGAC
>JAGUZZ010000242.1:0-4222 GCA_020060525.1 bacterium
ACGACGCTCTTCCGATCTCGGCGGCATCGAACCGGGCAAAAGCGGCCGCAGCCCCCTGAACGGATCGCGCACGATGGGATCGGCGACGGTCGTCCGGCAGCTCAAGGCGGCGGCGAAGCATCCCGGCGTGCGGGCGATCGTGCTCCGCGTCGACAGCGGCGGCGGATCGGCGCTCGCGAGCGACGAGATCCTCGCGGAAATACGCCGGATACAGACGGAGGACAAGCTCCCGGTCGTCGTCTCGATGGGGAACGTCGCGGGCTCGGGAGGATACTGGATCGCGATGTACGGCGACCGGATCTTCGCCGATCCCTTCACGATCACGGGGAGCATCGGCGTCGTTTGGTTCAAGCCGGTGATCGAGCGGCTCTACGATAAGATCGGCGTCACGAACGAAACCTACAAGCGCGGCGAGCACGCGGACGCCCTCTCGTGGAGCCGCCCCATGACCGGCGAGGAGCGCGATCTCCTCGACGCCCACATCGAGGGTCTGTACGATCTCTTCGTCGAAAACGTCGCCGCCGCGCGAGGTCTGACGCCCGAGCGCGTGAAGGAGATAGGCGGCGGGCGCGTGTATCTCGGCACGCAGGCGCTCGAGCTGCGGCTCGTCGACGAGCTCGGAGGCGTCTCGGACGCCGTCTCCGACGCCGCGAGGCGCGCGGGGATAGAGCGCGATTACCGCACGGTCTATTTCAAGGCGTTTCCGGGGTTCTTCGGGAGCTTCGGCCTCGGCGACGGCCCCGTCGGCGTCGCGCGGACGCTCGGAAAAATGCTCGCGGGAAGAGGAGAATCGGCGTTCGACGAGACGCTCTCGGCGTTCTGACGGGCGCCGTTCGCGACGGCGCGGCGGCGCGGCGGCGCGTCAGCGCATCGCCTTCTCGACGACGCGCAGAAGGTTGCCGCCGAGTATCTTCTCGACGTCTCGTTTCGCGTAGCCGCGCTTCACGAGCTCCTCGGTGACCGCCGGGAGCTTCGAAACGTCCTCGAGCCCTGCGGGGGGCGTCGAGATGCCGTCGAAATCCGATCCGAGCCCCACGTGATCGACGCCCGCGACCCTGACCGCGTGATCGATGTGATCGACGAGGCGCGAGAGGGGCACCGGCGGGATCGCGGCGGTCTCCCTCTCGAGCTCCGGCGCCACCGCGCGCCACGCCCGTTCGTAGTTCCCGTCGTGCTCCGGCGCGAGCTCGCGCGCGAGCTCGCGGTACTTCTTCCAGAGCACGCTCACGCGATCGTAGTACCCCTTGTCGAGAAAACCGGCGAAGAAATTGACGCAAACGACGCCGCCGTTCGCGGCGACGGCCCGGAGCGCGTCATCGCTCACGTTCCGGGGGATGTCGCAGAGGGCGCGCAGGCACGAGTGGGACACGATGACCGGGCGCTTCGTCACGGCGAGCACGTCGAGCAGCGTCTCTTCGGAGACGTGGGCGCAGTCGACGATCATGCCGAGCCGGTCCATCTCGCGCACGATCGCGCGGCCGCGGTCGTTGAGCCCGTGCCACAGCGTCGTGTCGTCCGAGGAATCGGCGAATTTGTTCGTGTTCATCCACGTCAGCGTCACGCACCGCACGCCGCGCTCGTAGAAGCCGAGAAGCGCGGCCGGATCGTCGCCGACGACGTGCCCGCCCTCGATGCCGACGATCGCGGCGAGCTTTCCCCGCCTCGCGATCCTCCTCACGTCGCGCCCGTCGAGAGCGATCTCCATGCGGTCCGCATGCCGCCGCGCCTGCTCGCGGAGGGCGTCGATCATCGCTCCGGCGCGACGCGCGTACAGGGTTTCCGGCATCTGCGGAGACACCCAAACGGCGAAGATCTGGGCGTCGAGCCCGCCCTCGAGCGCCCGGGGAAGGTCGATGTGTCCGTCGGTCGAACGCTCGCCGAGATCGATCGGATCCTCGCCGACGAGCCGCATCGCCGTGTCGCAGTGGGCGTCGAACACGAGCGCGCCGCGGTGAAGCTTCATGACGTTCTCCATGCCGATCCTCCCGGCCGTTCCCGCCGCCGGCGGCACCATTGCCGCGATGAGCGTCGCGACGATCGCCGCTGTTCCCATGCCGCTCTCTCCCTCCGCGCGGCGGTTCCGGGCGCCGCGCGCGAACCACGCTACACCAGCGGGCGGCGGCGCTCAAGCGGGAACCGGCCGGGAAGAGGCGAAAAAAAAACGGCGGGAGCCTCTCGTGCTCCCGCCGGCCGCGCCCATCGCTCGCGCCGCTCGTCAGCGGATGATCCTCGCGGACGTCGCCGCGTCCCCGTAGACGTACAGAGCGTACGGGAGAAGGTTTTTCTTGCTCTTTATCGCGTACTGGTCCGCGCTCGGACCGTTGAAGCGGATATCGGGATCGTTGCTCACGAAGAAGTTCCAGTCGCCCGCGCCCGCGCCGTTCGTGCAGTAGTCGAGATCCTCGACGACCCGGCCGTGGTAGAAATCGAGCCAGATCGTGTTGAGAGTCGCCGGGTACACGCTCTCCATGACGTAATACGAGGTCAGCGCGATCTGAACGTTCCGTATGTTCTGCACGACGACGGCGACCTCCGCCGCCTTTCTGGAGCGGATGTAGTTCGACATGACGATCGTCGCGAGAAATCCTATGATCTCGACGACGATAAAGAGCTCGAGAAGGGTGAATCCGGCGTCGCCGAGGCGGCGCAGAATCGATCTCCGGGCCGCGTGCCGGCGCGGACGCCGGGGAAAAACGCCGTATGCGCGTCGCATAATGCAATCCTCCCGGGGCGGGGAACCGTCGGTTCCCGCGCTGTCGTTCGCCGGACGAGGCTCTTGCAAGAACCGTGACAAAAAGGAAGCGGCCCCGCACCGGCGGGGCCGCATAATAACTTGTGAATACTTGCGTTAAGGCGAACCGCAGGAGCTCAGACCGGCTCGACCTTCTTGATCTCGGGCACCTTTTCCTTCAGCACGCGCTCGATTCCGAACGCGAGCGTCATCTGGGACATCGGACAGCCTGCGCAGGCGCCCTTGAGCCGCAGCTTCACGACGCCGTCGACGACGTCCACGAGCTCGACGTCGCCGCCGTCCGCCTGAAGGCTCGGCCGGATCTGATTGAGGATCTCTTCCACCTTTTCCCGCATCGATTTCACCTCCGCGAAGCGACCGCTGGAAGATAACAGGTTCGCGCCATCAAGCCAAGCCCGCATTTTTTTGGAACCAAATCGATCCCCCCGCGTAAATAAATTTGACAAGCGTGGGATCGCCCCGCATATTTAGATAGAGAAGAGACCCCGATACCCACTCTGTTCCCCACCGGTCTACCCCCACGTGAAGACCCCCCACCCACCGCGATGTTTTTGCGTCCGGAGTGCCGGCGATGCCACCGGTCCGCCCGGACCGCCCAGAGGAGGTGGTGTGCGAACCGAATCCGGGGATACGTAAATCACTCGCATCTAATGGTTCACATTTCATAGCATGGGGGGAATCAGCTATGAAGAAGTCTTCCGTTCTGCTATTCAGTTTGTGTCTCGTCGCCCTCCTCTGGGGATCGGTCGCGGCGCGCGACGTCTCGAATCCCGGCTTGCGCCCGATGCGCGACATGGGCGAGCAGCCGCTCGGCGAGATCGATCCGGGGCTCCGCGGCCTCTACGAGACCGCGGCGGTAGACACCTACTGCCTCGTCTGGTACACATTCGAAACGAATAACTGGCAAGGCTTTACGCGGGTCGACTTCACGGCGCAGGCCGACACCTTCTTCCACGTCGACGACTTCTCCGGGCTCGGCGGCGGCAGCTTCGGCGGCCTCGTGCCGATACAGGGGGCGAAGTCGATGTGGTGCGGCGTCCGCGCCAACTCGAGCGATCCGTACCTCTGCTCGTGGCTCAGAGCGCCGGGCTACGGCAACTCGTGGGACCAGATGCTGGTCACGAGCGCCATCAGCTTCGTCGGCGCCATCACCTTCGATTACCACATCACGTGGGATTCGGAGCCGTCTTTCGATTACACATACGTGGATTACGACGCCGGCGGCGGCAACTGGCAGACGATCGCCACCTACGACGGCGTCGGGGACAGCGTGGCCACGCACTTCCTGCCCCTCACGCAGGCGCGCACGAAGCTCCGCTTCCACTTCACGGCCGACGGCGCGTGGAGCGACGAGGACGGCCTCTGGAACACGGACGGCGGCTGCATCGTCGACGAGCTGCGCATCCGCGACGCGGCGAGCCTCAACATCTATCAGGACTTCGAGGCGGTTCCGGTCGGAGCGACGACCGC
>JAGUZZ010000062.1:0-5096 GCA_020060525.1 bacterium
CGCCGCGCGGCCCGCCGAACAGTTCTGGGTCTGGCGGCTCCGCATGGCCGAGCGCATCGCTCTCGAGACGGACGCCGCGCGGTTCGGCGTCGCGGCGATGTACGTCTTCGGCAGCACGAAGAACGCGACCGCGGGCCTCAAGAGCGACATCGACCTCCTCGTGCACTTCCGCGGCACCGCGGCGCAGCGCGCCGATCTCCTCTCGTGGCTCGGAGGCTGGAGCCTCGCCCTCGACGAGATGAACTACCAGCGCACGGGCTACCGCACGGGCGGACTCCTCGACGTGCACGTCGTGACCGACGAGGATATCGAGAAGAAGACGAGCTACGCGATCAAGATCGGCGCCGTCACCGACGCCGCCCGTCAGCTGCCGATGAAGAAGACGGGGGAATAGCGGTCAGAGGAGCTCCCGCGAGGCGCCGTCCGGATCCTCCAGATCGAACCTCACGAGCGCGAGCTCGGGTCCGTCGTGGGCCGCCGAGAGAGCGAGGGTGCGCCCGATCCTCGCGCGCCACGCCCCCGTGATGCGCGCCGACTCGTGAACGTGGCCGTGGAGCGTCACGAGCGGGGAGCGCTCCTCGATGAAGCGGCGTATCGCGATGCTCCCGACGTGAACGTCGAGCGGGACGTGGTCGATCTTCATCCCGTCGAGCGCCGCGCGGTCGAGCCCCGACTCGTGCGGAGGCGCGTGGAAGAGGAAGACCGCGTTCGAAAGGTCGTCGGAGCCGGCGAGGGCGGCGAGGTCGTCCTTGATCGTCGCGAACTCGATCTCGTCGCGCGGCGCCTTGACCGTGCGCGCGCCCTCGTCGGGCGGCACGCATCCCGGATCGACGTGCCGCGAGACGTCGTACCGCTCCCAGTCCTTGAGGCGGAACGGCGTCGGAGGGACGTAGGAGTAGCCGTACACGGTCCAGCGGTCGAGCTCTTCCTTTCGTCCGTGCGCGTAGGAGAGGAGCCCCGCCCGGTCGGCGTCCTCGAGCGTCTCCTCGGCGAGCCGCCCGTCGTCGTTGCCGAGGATGACGAAGACGCGGGGGTAGTCCGCGCCGAGCCCCTCGCGAAGACGCGCGAGCTCCGCGAGGAAATACCCCGAGAGAAAATCCTCCTCGCCGCCGCGGGCGGCGAAATGCGGGAGGATGTCCCCGCCGACGAAAACGGCGCGCGGCCGCTCGCGGGCGATCGCGTCGAAGAGCTTCCGGCAGCGATCGTTCCGCCCGTGAAGGTCGGATACGAAGAGACATTCCGTCATATATTCCCCCTCGTCCGGGCCGATCGGGCGGCGCGCGTCCCCCCGCGCGCCGGGCGGCGGGCGCCATCATACCATATTTTTCCTTTTCCTTTGTCTCCGCATCGCGTAGATTTACTCCCGCCGGCGGGCCGACGTTGATAATAATCGCGACAGCGGTTGTATGTATAAAGCGTGAGGAACGGGCGCGCGCCCGCCGCCGAAAATGGCCAATCAAGAGAAAAACAAAGAGATATACATGGATCACATCGCCGCCGGACCGGTCCGCCCGGAGGCGGTCCGGGCGATGGCCGAGCTCCTCGCGAACGGTTTCGGCAATCCGCAGAGCGTGCACTCCCGCGGGCAGGCCGCGGCCGAGGCGCTCGCCCGTGCGCGCGAGCAGGTGGCCTCGCTCGTCGGCGCCGATCCGTGGGACGTGATATTCACCGCCACGGGCTCCGAGGCCAACAACCTCGCCCTGAAGGGGATCGCCCCGGGACGCAAGAAGAAATCGAATCGTATCGTCGTCTCCTCGATCGAGCATCTCTCGGTCCTGAACCCCGCCCGCACGCTCGCCAAGGACGGCTACGAGCTCGCGATCCTGCCGGTCGACGGGCACGGCCTCGTCTCCCCCGAGCGGCTCCGCGAAGAGCTCGCCGCGGGCGCGGCGCTCGTCTCCGTCATGCACGCGAACACCGAGATCGGAACGATCGAGCCGATCGAGGAGCTCGCGGCGGTGTGCCGCGAGCGCGACGTGCCGTTCCATTCGGACGGATGGGGCGCGGCCGGCGTCGTCCCGGTCGACGTGAAGAGGCTCCGCCTCGGCGCCTATACGATCGCCGCCCAGAACTTCGGCGGGCCGCCCGGCGCCGCGGCGCTCGTCCTTCCGAAGGGCACACCCGCCCGTCCGTTCATCGAGGGAGGCGTGCAGGAGCGCGGGCTGCGGGCCGGGCAGGAGAACATCCCCGCGATCGCCGGCATGGGGATCGCGGCGGAGCTCGCGCTGCGGGACATGGAGAAAAACGCCGCGCGCACGCGCGCCGTCCGCGACGCGCTCGTCGAGCGGCTCCCGCGGGAAATCGCGGACGTCGTCGCGACGGGGCATCCGGAGCGCCGCCTCCCCAACCACGCGAGCTTCTGCGTGAAGTACATCGAGGGCGAAGGGATGCTCCTCTTCCTCGACCGGACGGGGATCATGGCGGCGAGCGGCTCGGCGTGCACGTCCAAGGCCCTCAAGGGAAGCTACGTGCTCGAGGCGATCGGCGTCGACACGGCGGTCGCGCAGGGATCGATCGTTTTCACGATCGGACCGGAAAACTCGATCGGAGACGTCGACGCCATCGTATCGGCGATGAAGCCCGTCGTCGCGCGGCTGCGCGAGATGTCACCGTTATACAGAAGGAAGTAAGGCCATGGCTCTCTACAGCGACAAGGTGATGGATCATTTCATGAACCCCCGCAACGTCGGCGACATCCCCGGCGCGGACGGCGTCGGCGAAGTCGGCAACCCGGTCTGCGGGGACATGATGACCTTCTACATCAAGGTGAAGGACGACCGGCTCGCGGACGTGAAGTTCAAGACCTTCGGCTGCGGCGCCGCGATCGCCGTCTCGAGCATGGTGAGCGAGATGGCGACGGGGAAGACGCTCGACGAGGCGATGAAGATCACGAACGAATCGGTCGCCGAGGAGCTCGGCGGGCTCCCGAAGAACAAGATGCACTGCTCGAACCTCGGCGCCGACGCGCTGCACGCGGCGATCGAGAACTATCGCGCGCGCAAGCGGGGCGAGCCGGCGGCCGCCGCGACCGCCGCGCACGGACACGATCACGACGAGTGCACGTGTCCGTTCTGCGACGCCGAGATCGACAAGGAGGATCCGATCTGCCGCCGCTGCGGCGTCGAGTTTCTCGAATGCCCGGCGTGCGGCAAGCTCGCCTCGAACAAGGACGCGGCGTGCCCGCACTGCGGCGCGGCGATGGGAAAGAAGGAATAGGCCCCCGGGGCCGCGAAACGCCATGCCGCGACGTGAGCTCGTCCAGAAGATTCTCGCGCTCAAGGCGGAGCGCGGCGCCGTCATTCTCGCCCATAACTACCAGCCCCCGGAGATCCAGGACGTCGCCGACCGGCTCGGCGACTCGCTCGACCTCAGCCGCTTCTCGGCGTCCGCGAGCGAGCGCGTCATCGTCTTCTGCGGCGTGCACTTCATGGCGGAGACGGCCGCGATCCTCGCGCCGGAAAAGACCGTCCTCCTGCCTGATCCCTCGGCCGGCTGCCCGATGGCGGACATGATGAGCGCCGAGGCGCTCGGGGCCCTCAAGCAGAAGCATCCGGACGCCGTCGTCGTCACCTACGTGAACTCGACGGCGGAGGTCAAGGCCGAGACGGACGTCTGCTGCACCTCGGCGAACGCCGTCGCCGTGGTGCGGTCGGTTCCCGCCGGCCGCCCGGTCATTTTCGGCCCCGACAAGTATCTCGGCGGGTGGGTCAAGAAACAGACGGACCGCCGGATGATCGTCTGGAACGGCTGGTGCCCGACGCACCAGAAGATCTTCCCCGAGCAGATCGAACAGCTTCGGAAGATCCACCTCGACGCGGTCGTCATGGTGCATCCCGAGGTGAACCCGGCGGTGGCCGAGATCGCCGACGTCGTCCTCGGCACGGGCGGCATGCTCCGCTACGTGAAGGAGAGCGCGGCGACGACCTTCATCGTCGGCACCGAGATCGGCATGGTGTACCGCCTCAAGCGGGAGTTTCCCGACAGACAGTTCGTCGCCGCGTCGAAGCACGCGCTTTGTCCGAACATGAAGAAGATCACGCTCGAGAAGGTCGTCGCCGCGCTCGAGCGTCTCGAGCCCGCGATCTCGGTGGCGCCGGACGTCGCAGGGCGGGCGCGCGCCGCCATTCAGCGGATGGTCGAGATAGGCTGACGCCGGGGCGCCCGGCGCGCCGGCTGCGCGGCCGCGGACGTTCATCACGCCATGAAGCCGTTCATCGACGAGAAGAAGCTCTTCGCCGCATCGTTCGCGTCGCTCGTCGCGTTTCATCTCCTGATCGTTTTCACGAGCCGCCTCTTCCCGTTCACCGATCTCCCCGACCACCTCGCGGCGGCGACCGTGGTCCGCCACATCGACGATCCGGGGAGCCCCTTCGCGGAGCTCTACCGCGTGGAGCCGTGGCTTCGGCCGAACACGGCGCACACGCTCTTCTGCGCGCTGCGGTTGTTCCCGTCGGTCGAGTCGGCGAACAGGGCGCTCCTCGCCCTCTACGTCGTTCTCCTCCCGCTCTCGGTCTTCCTTATCATAAGGAAGCTCGGCGGCAACCCGTGGTACTCGCTCCTCTCGTTCCTCCTCCTCTACAACTACAACGCGAGTTGGGGCTTCATGGGGTTCGTTCTGGCCTCTCCCCTCGTGCTGCTCTTTCACCGGCTCTTCGTGATCGACGGCGCCGCCCTCGGCTCCTCGCGGCGCGCGGCCCTCGCCGCCCTGTGGCTCGCGGGGATGTACTTCGTCCATATCCTCGCGGCCCTCTTCGCGCTTCTCGTTTTCCTCGCGGGCATCCCCTTCGTCGCGAAGCGGCCGCGGCGAACGCTCTCGCGATGTTTCATCGCCGCCCTTCCGCTCCTCATCATGACCCTCGGCTGGTGGCGCGCGGAGAACCGCGCCTCCGTGGACCCGGGGCTCGGGAGCTTCCTCTCGTCGTATTACCGCGGCGAATACCTCGCGGGGCTCGCGGAGCGGCGGCACCTCTTCGTCTTCGACAACTACCACCTGCGCGACGGTTGGCTCGGGTACGCGCTCGCGCTCGTCTTCACGCTCGGCGTCCTCTTCGCCGCCGCGGCGGCTCATGTCGCCGAGCGGCGGCGCGCGCGCGCCC
>JAGUZZ010000225.1:0-3165 GCA_020060525.1 bacterium
GAACGCTCGTCGCGGGCAAGCCGGTCGCGGCCGGCCTTCACAAGGTCGATTGGGACGGGAGGAACGACATGGGGAGGAGGCTCGCGAGCGGCGTCTATTTCGCGAACTTCGTCGCCGAAGGGCAGGTCTCGGCGAAGAAACTCATTCTCCTGAAGTAGCCGCTGCCCGTCTCGGGGCGGCCGGCGAATGACCGGCCCCGGCCCCTCTCGGGGCGGCCGTGCGAATGACCCGGGGAAAGCCGGCTCGTCCGGCTTTCCCCTTTTTATCCCCCCTGCGCCGGCGTTGTTTTTCAGCCGAATTATGCAGAATTTTGTGTTCATTTTTCCGAGTTCTGCGCTATGCTACGCGCCGAGTAGAAAGGTCGTACCCGTTCACCCCTGCTGAAAAGGAGGAGAAAGGACCATGGCGAAGAAGAAAGCAGCCGGCGACAAACCGCCGACCAAGATGGAGGTCTATCGCGAAGTCGCAGCGAAGACCGGTCTCGCCCGGAAGGATGTCGTCGCCGTTTGTGACGCGCTGAGCGGCGTCATGATCAAGTCCGTCAAGAAGTACGGGATTTTCAACTACATGGGCTTGATGAAGCTCACGCTGGTGAAGAAGCCGGCGGTCGCGGGCGGAAAGCTCGTCCGCAATCCGTTTACCGGCGAGATGATCAAGCAGAAAGCTCGTCCGGCGTCGCGCACGGTGCGTGTCCGCCCCCTGAAGGCTATCAAGGACATGCTCTAGACCGGCCGCGAATTCGTATCGAGTGAATGAGACGACCCCCGTGCGCGCAGGCGCCGGGGGTCGCTCGTTTTCTCCGTGCGCGCGGGGCTTTTTCATTCTACGCCGATCCGCGCGGCGACGGGGGGCTATTCGGAGGATGACCGGCCGGAACGATCGGGTCCGCGCGGTGTACAGCAAGGAGAAAGGTCGGGATCGATGAGCTCTTCGCGGCACAACGACGGCGCCATCGCGGTTTTGTCCGACATCCACGGCAACCGTTGGGCCCTCGAGGCGGTGCTGGCCGATATGGCCCGGCGCGGCGCCGCCCGATGCGTCGATCTCGGAGACTGCGTCTATGGGCCGCTGGACCCCGCGGGGACGATCCGCCTGCTCATGGCCCGCGGCGATCCGACCGTGAGCGGCAACGAGGACCGGATTCTTTGCGAGCCGCGTGCCGCGGGGGCGGACGCGTCGGGGGGCGCGTCGACGCCGGGCTACGTGCTGCGGCAGCTCGATCCCGGGCAGCTCGCCTGGTTGTCGAGCTTGCCTCGAGCCATGACTCTGCGGGACGAGATGGCTCTCTTTCACGGCACGCCGGAACGCGACGACGAGTACCTGCTGCACGACGTCGCGCCGGAGGGCGCCGTGAAGCGCGGAACGACCGAGATAGAAAGGCTGCTCTCGGGCATCCGGACGCGAGTCGTGCTGTGCGGCCACGACCACACGCCGTTCGCGGCGAAGCTGCCCGACGGGCGGCTGATCGTGAATCCAGGGAGCGTCGGGCTGCAGGCCTATCGCGACGACGTCCCCTATCCGCATGCCATGGAGACCGGCACGCCGCACGCGCGTTACTGCATTTTGACGCCCGCCCCGGGCGGCTGGGATGTCGAGCATATCACCGTAGAATACGACTGGCGGGCCGCCGCCGAGACGGCCTCGCGCAACGGTCGCCCCGATTGGGCCCGTTGGCTCGAAACAGGATGCGCCTGACGGGACGCCGAAGCCGTTTCGGCGATTTCGATCCTTGTTTCCATCCTCCAAAAAGCTTGCTAATCGCTCAAAAACTATTACCTTTAGCTCCAATGGGGCCCGGCAAAGAGGCCCCTTGCCCGTCATACCGGCGTCGATGGCGAAGCTGTTCCGGAAGTGTCGAGGCGGTTGATGGGCCGTTTTTTTGGACTTTTCGAGAGGTGGCGTTTTGAAGCTCGCGTTGGTAGGCATCTCAAAGTCGGGTCGCACGACCCTTTTCAACAGCCTCACGGGACGCGACGCCGCGACCGCGAGCTACACGGCGGCCGAGTCCGGGCCGAACGTCGCCGTCGTCAAGGTGCCGGACCGCAGGATCGACGAGCTCTCGAAGATCTTCAAGCCCAAGAAAAACACGCACGCTCGGATCGAATACATGGATTATCTGGGGCTCACCAAGGGAGACGCCGTTCAGAACAGGAAAGTGATCGATTTCATCAAGGATTCCGACGCGCTCGTCTACGTGCTCCGCGGCTTCGACGATGCGCACGCGGCGCATCCGCATGGCGGCATAGATCCGGTCCGCGATTTCGAGACGCTCGAGGCCGAGCTGCTGCTCTTCGATCTCGACCTCGCCGAAAAACGTCTTCGCTCCATGGAGGAATCCTCCAGAAAAGGCTGGCCGCCGAAAAAGGACGAAGAGGCCGCCGTCCTCAAGTGCAAGGAAGCGCTGGAAAGGGAAATCCCCTTGCGCTGGGTGGAATTCGACGAAGCGGAGCGACGGGCCTTGCGGGGTCTCGATTTCGTCTCGAGGCTGCCGGTGATGGTCGTGATCAACGTCTCCGAATCCGACCTGAACTGCGAGCGGAGCTCATTCTGGCGGGAGGCGATACGGGAGAAGGCCGGCCGGCACGTCGAAAATCCGATCACTCCCATCGTGCTTTCGGGCAAGATCGAAATGGAGATCGCCCGGCTCGCTCCGGAGGACGCGGCGGAATTCCTGAAAGATCTCGGCGTTCCCGTTTCCGCGCGCGAACGCATGATCAAAGAGTCGTACGATACGCTCGGGCTGATCTCGTTCTTGACCGTCGGCGAGGACGAGGTCCGCGCCTGGACCATCCGGAAAGGCCTCGCGGCGCGGACGGCCGCCGGCAAGATCCACTCCGATCTGGAGAAGGGCTTCATACGCGCCGAGGTCGTTTCGTACGACGATCTCGTCGAGGCCGGGAATCTCTCCTCCGCGCGCTCGAAAGGGCTGCTGCGGCTCGAGGGAAAGACGTACGTGATACGGGACGGCGACGTCGTCAATTTCAGATTCAGCGTATGAAAAGGCGCACTTCCCCGGCATTCGCTCGCCGGGATCGCGCCGGCGAGGAGACTGCAATGTCCCAACGCATTCGAGTGCGCCGTCTCCCCCTTGCGCTCGCGCTGCTCACCCTTGCGGCGATGCACGGCACGGCGAGCGCCGTCCGCGACGCGACGCCGGCGACCGCC
>JAGUZZ010000293.1:0-3393 GCA_020060525.1 bacterium
CGTCGCCGCGTGGCGCACGTTCTGGCGCGTCTCGTACTATCAGCCGCTCTTCCGCGGCCGCTGCGCGCGATGCGGCAAAAACCTTCATCTCACGCATTCGGGGCAGGGGATCCCGCTCATCGAGGGGGATCTCGCGATCAACGTCGGCGACAACGTCACGATCTACGACCGCATCACGCTCGCCGGACTCACCTCGAGCGAGCGTCCCACGCTCACGATCGGCGACTATACGCAGATCGGGATGCCGGTCGCGATCATAGTCGGCGACGAAGTGACGATCGGCCACCATTGCATCATCGGCAGCTCGCTCATCGCCGACAACCCCGGCCACAACCTCGATTACAAACGCCGGTTCCAGCGTCTCGTCCGGGTCGTCGTCGGAAAGGTGCGGATCGGGAGCTGGGTCTACGCCGGGCACGCCTCGATGATCATCGGCAACGTGACGATCGGCGACGGGGCGATCATCGGCGCGCACGCCGTCGTCGTCTCCAATATCCCCCCGTTCTGCGTCGCCGTCGGCTACCCCGCCCGCGTCGTGAAGAAACTGCCGTTTCCGAAGGAGATGATCGAGATCCTCGGCGAGGACGCGCACCGGCGGTGGCTCGAAGCGGAAGTGAAATCCTGATCGGAGGGGCCGGAACGCCGGCGCCTCCGGCGTCCCTTCCATGACCGGCTCCGCGCCGCGCATCCCCCGGGCGGCGGTTCTACACGTACACGATCGCGAGCAGCTTGTACATGAGGAGGCTGCCGCCGAGTATCCCCGCGACGACGAGCGCGTCGCGCGCCGGCGGGAGGATCGACCGTCCCGCGGCGGCGCCCGTTCCCCGCGCGACGAGCACGGCGAGGGCCGCGATGATGTAGAGGACGGGGCTGTAGGCCTGCGAGAGGAAGACCGCGCTTCCGAGAAATCCGACCATCGAAAGCTCGACGATCGGCGCGTACCGCGCGTACGCGCTCTCGGCGAAGAGCTCCGAGCGCCTCAGATCCTTGATCGACGAGTAGATGAGCGCGAGCCAGACGAAGTAGCCGACGAGCCCGAGCTCGGCGATGCACTGTATGTACGCGCTGTGCGCGGCGCGCTCGTGAAAGAGCTCGAAGTTGTTGAAGCCGACGCCGAGGATCGGATGGGACTTCAACATCACGAGCCCCCCGATCCACGCGTAGACGCGGCCGCTCGCCGACATCTCGTACGGATTCAAGTCGCCGGCGCGGCTCGGCGCGAAGACGATGCCCGCGGCGAGAAAAACCGCCCCGAGCGCGAGCCCCTTCACGATCCCCCACCGGCGGATCGAGAAGACGAAAAGGATAAGGAGCAGGGCCACGAAACCGCCGAGCGAGTTCGTATAGTATATCGTGACGACGAAGAGCGCCGCGAGGAGCGCGAGACCGAGCTTCGCGAACGCCCGATGCCCCCGCTCGAAGAGGGCGACGAGGGCGAAGGGGAGCATCGAGTTGATCAGCAACGCGTAGTCGTTCGGATCGCCGAAGATCCCGATCCAGCGCACGCGCCCGAGGATGGGCGCCTCGCCGATGAGATCGATCCCCCGAAAGCGCTGGATGAGCGCGTTCACGCAGGTCGCCGCCGTGCACGCGATGAGCGTCACGCAGACGGCTCGGAACCTGCGGAAGTCCTCCGTGAGGCTCACGATGAGGTAGAAGAGAAGGAATACCGTGACGAACTGGTTCAGGCCGTCCCACGCGGACTTCATGCGGAAGTTGACGAGGTTGCTGAGCGGCACGATGAGGAGGAGGACGAACATGAGCATGTGCTGGCGCGTCTCGAGGAAGGAGATGCGTTCCCTGCGGACCACCCGGTGCGTGAAGAACGCGACGAGGACGACGCCCGCGAGCGCGAGCACGATGCGGAGCTTCTCGAGGCCCGGCACGAAGTCCTGCGGCCTGACGTAGAGGAGCACGAGGTAGAACACGAGCCCGAGAAACGGCCGCAGAAAAACGAGGACGACGGCGAACAGCGCGATCCCGGCGCCGATCGCGATGGGAACCGACACGAGGGCCAGCCCCGCCGTGAGGGCGGCGATCACGATGAACACGGCGACGATCGCTGCGTTTCTCGCGTGCATCTATCGCGGTCCCCGCTCCGTTCGCCCGTCCGCGGCCCCGCCGGCGCCGTCCGCGCCCCGGGCCGGACCGGCCGGCCTTTCCTCAGCCCATGCTTCCGTCGAGGAACGGATTCTCTCGCCGCTCCTCGCCGATCGTCGTGCGGGGGCCGTGTCCGCAGAGAACGATCGTGTCGTCGGGGAGCGCGAAGAGCTCGTTTCGTATCGAGGCGAGGAGCGTTTCGAGATCCCCGCCCTCGAAGTCGGTGCGTCCGATCGAGCGGTTGAAAAGCGTGTCCCCGACGACGACGAAGCCGTCGAAGAGGATCGAGACGCCTCCCGGCGTATGCCCGGGCGTATGGAGGATCGTGCCCCGAGCCTCGCCGAAGACGATCTCGTCGCCGGCGGCGAGCACGCGGTCGACGCGCGGCTCCTCGATGCGTCCGAGGCCCCAGAGGGGCGCCTCGCGCACCGAGAGCTTGACGATGCGGAGGTCGTCGCCGTGGACGGCGAACGGCACGCGGTAGCGCTCAGCGAGCGGGACGACCGAGGCGATGTGGTCGCTGTGGCCGTGAGTGCTCACGATCGCGACGGGCGCAAGACGCGCCTCGTCGATATAGGTCGAGATGACGTCGGGGTCGCCGCCCGGGTCGACCACGATCGCCTTCCTGGTCGCGGCGCAAGAGAGGATCCAGCAGTTCGTGTCGATGGCCCCGACGACCTTGCAGGCGATGCGGATCGAGCCGGTCTCCGTCATGTCGTTACCGCCTCTCCTCTTCCTCCGGCGAGCCGCGCCTCGGCCGCACGCGCTTTCCGGGGCACCGGAGCGCGCCGGTGGGACAAACGAGCGCCGCCTGCCCGCAGGGGCGGCATCGCTCTTCCAGGACAACGAGCGTCATCCCTTCGACGACGAGCGCTTCAGTCGGGCAGGCGGCAGCGCATGCTCCGCAGACGATACAGCTCTTTGTGTCGACCGCGACGCGGTCATACTGCGATTTCATCGATCGAATATCTTCACCGGCGCCTCTTCGCGCCGAGCCAGTACCCGAGGAATTGTACCAGAAGCCGGGGGTTCGACACAACGAGAGCCTGAATCATTCTCCGCGGCTCGACCCCCTTCCCGCCGATGACGCCCTTCGCGCGGGAGAGCTCGAGGACGACGCGCGAGAGCTCGCCGTCCGTGAGCGCATAGAAGATCCGCGCGGCGTGGAAGAACGCCTCGTTCGCGCGGCCCGTCGAGCGCTTCCAGGCCTTCTCGTAGGACGAAAGGTCGCGCGCCGAGAGGCGTCCGCGTTCGAGCGCGCGGGCGACGGCGCCGGCCGCCATGTCGGCCCCC
>JAGUZZ010000196.1:0-2692 GCA_020060525.1 bacterium
AAAATGGTTCTGATTAGATAATGCAGCCGAATGTATCGAGCGCCGCCGTGACCACATATCCGGCTTCGCTTGATGAACATTGTAACTACGTCAATTAATATGATGTTGCTGCGTCAACACGGAATGAATCCCGTTCATAAATCGATTGCTGCAGCATGAGCAATTGGCACTATTTTTTTCGGTATATTTGGCTTGAAAATGCCGCCGGAGAGGAGTAGAATATAGGCGCTATTGAGGCCTATCAGGTGACTCTCATCGTTGCGATGCCCGTTTTATCAAGGAGGTGGCGAGGGGAATCGACACACAGCTATCGGCTCTCACGAGTTCGAATCGCGCTAGAGATTAGGGGAATCTCATCCGGAGGGGTATTATGACCATCAAGAGAACGTTGCTTTGCCTCGCGCTCGTCGCGCTTCTCGCGTCTCCCGTGTTTTCGCAGTGCACCCCCCAACCGCTCGACGGACAGTATTCCACCTACGCGGGAACCCTGCTGCCGGGACGGGTCTCCGAGGCGTGGTGCGCGGGGCTCGGACCCGGAGTGCCCGGGAACATGGAAAACGCCGAGTCGTGGAACGGAGCGGCCCTCGGCACGCAGTGGCATGTCTGGGGTATGGCGATAGACGCCGTGGGGGCCGTCGAGACGGCCCGCAGCATCGACAGCACCGGAACGGGCTGGATCGATTACACCACGAACTACGACGGCGGGCTTTTCTGGCTTTCCGGCTCGGGCCCCTGGGGCGGCACGCCGGCCGGCTTCACCGGCTTCCTCACCTACTACAACGTGAGCACGAGGGTGAGCTACTATCTGGGTCAGATGATCGGCGCGACGTCCAACGTTTTCTTCACCGGCGTCTTCGACAACTGCCCGAACTGCGCGATCGAGTATACGATCGCGAACGCCATGTTCGTATGGCGGACGGGCATGCCGAATCAGCCCTCGCCGTACCCGGCGTTCCTCTGCGGAGCGAGCGGCGGCGAGTACTTCGACGCGTGCTGCATCATGACGAAGATCCACTGCAATCCGGTCGGCACCGAGCCCGCGACCTGGGGCGCGATCAAGTCGATCTACCGCTCGTAGGTTTTTTTCCCTTATATGCTCCAGGAGGGCCGGCGAAACCCGCCGGCCCTTTTTTATCGGTTCCGCGGCGCCGCCGGCCGCGCGGGGGCCGATCGCGGGCCGATCTGTATTGATTTGCGGGGCGCCATCTGCTAGCTTACAATAGCTTTTTTCCGAGCGTATCCGCTCCTTCGGTTCAAGGAGGATTCTTGAAAACATGTTGAAATCGCGATTGTTACGGGGATGTCTTGTCGCCGCGGCGCTCAGCGGGATCCTCCTATCGGCCGCCGCGGCCTCCGCGGGAGAGAACGAGGACATCAACTTCGCAAAGAGGCTCCGTCGCGACGGGATGTACGTCGCCGCCGCGGAGGAGTTCATGCGGTTCATCGAGAAGTATCCGCAGAGCGCGCTGCGCCCGGAGGCGCTCTTCGCCGCCGGCGAGTCCTATCTTCAAGCGGGCAAGGCGAACGACGCGCTCGCCGCGTACGAGAAGTTCATCGAGCAATATCCGCGCGACGAACGGGCATGCCTCGCGAGGCTCCAGCGAGGCCGCGTCTTGAAGGCGCTCAAGCGATACCGCGAGGCGGCGGACGAGTTTCTCATGATCCCCGAGGAGAGCCCCGCGTGCCCCGTGTACGATCAGGCCCTGCTCGAGGCGAGCGACTGTCTCATCTCCATGGGCGATTCGGAGGGAGGCTCGAAGGTGCTCCGGCGCCTCATCGCCGAGCGCAAGGACAGCGAGCTCATCGCCCGCGCCCGCTACACGCTCGCCGTCGCTCTCGAGAGCACGGGCCGCGATCTCGAGGCCGAGAGCGTCCTCGGCGAGGTCGTTTCGATGTATCCCCGCTCCCCCATGCGGGCGCTCGCCCTCCTGCGGCTCGGGGAACGCGCGCTCGCGCGGGGCGACTACGCCCGGGCCGAGGGGCATTTCCGGACCGTCGAGCGGGAGTTCAAGGACGCGCCTCTTCCAGAGAAGGCGACGCTCGGCATCATCGACATTCACGCGAAGCGCGGGAACGTCGAGGGGATTCTCGACGAGTCGGAGCGGTTTCTCGCCGCCTATCGCGTCTCCGAGAGCAGGCCGCGCGTCATGCGCGGCGCGGTCGACGCCGCGTGGAGGCTCAAGAAATACGACAGGGCCCTCGTTCTCATCGATTCGCTCGCCGCCTCTCCGGCCGCGGCGGACACCGCCGGAGAGCTTCTCCTCATCGGGGGACGGATCCTCCTCGACCAGGGAGAGACCGTCCAGGCGCTCGCGCGCGTCTCCGAGATGCGGAGCCGTTTTCCTCTCTCCCCGTTCATGAAGGACGCGCTCGTCCTCGAGGGCGACATCCGCGACCGCGCGGGCGCGCCGCTCGAAGCGGCGCGTCTGTACAACCTCGCCCTCATGGGCGCGATCGACGCCCGGGAGCGGGTGCGGCTCTGTGCGCGGCTCGCCGACATCTCCGCGGAGAAGCTCGCCGACACGCTGTCGGCGCTTCGCTATCACGCGATCGTCGTCGCGGAGGACCGGGGCGGGAGCGCCGCGGAGGAGTCGCTCTTCAAGGGGAGCCTTCTGCGCGAGCGCACCGGCGACCTCGAAGGCGCCGGGCGCGGCTACGAGGAGATCGCGGGGCGCTTCCCCGACGGCGCCCG
>JAGUZZ010000152.1:0-12529 GCA_020060525.1 bacterium
GCCGGAGAAGCGCGATATCGCGCGCCTCGAGGCCGGGGCCCGGCCCGAGCACGACCGCGTCCGCCCGGTCGAAATCCGCCGAGACGACCTCCCGAGCGCTCCGGCGCGAGAGCGCGACGTCGCTCTCGCCGCCCGCCGGCGACAGCGCCTGCTCGAGGTAGAAGGCCCCTCCGTCCGCGACGAGGAGCACGTTCGCCTTCTCGCGCACGCGGAGCGCGAAGTACCGCGCGTCGTCCGCCGGAAGCCGGTCGGAGCGCTTTCGAACGACGCCCTCGATCCATCCCGCCCGGTCGGCGTGGAGCACGGCCGTCTCGACGGCGTTCCCGCCGGGACCGATCGCGATCTCCTTCTCCATGACCCGCCGTCCGGACGCCTCCACCTCGATCGGAAAGCGCGCCTCTCGATCTCGGGCGGTGTTGCGAACGGCGATCCCGATCTCGGCGGTCTCGCCCCGGTGGAGCGCGGCGCGCGGCGTCGCGACCCCCTCGATCGCCGCGTTCGCCGGATCCTCCGCGCGCACGGGAACGAGGATCGCCCGCACTGGTTTCGCTTGCGGGGCAGGGGCGGACGGCGCCCCGAGCCCCGTTCTCTGGAAATCGGACAGCACGTAGAGCTCGCGGGCCTCCCGGCCGGAGCGCTCGAGCGCGCCGCGCCCGAACGCCGTCGCCGCGCGCAGATCGGTGCCTCTCCACGAGACGGTCTCTCCCGCCAGCGCGGCGAGGATCGCCCCGGCGTCGTGCTCGCCGTCGTACACGACCTCGACGCCGGTGTCGAAGAGGGCGACCGAGACCCGGTCCCCTCCCGACAATCCGGCGAGCACCTCCTCGACGCGCGCCTTCGCCGCGTCGAACGCGGCGCCCCCGTCCGTCTCGACGCCCATGCTGAAGCTCCGGTCGAGCAGGATGCACGCCGCGCGGGACGCCCCCGAAGGAAAGAGCGAGGCGAGCGAGCCGCGCACCACGGGACGCGCGAACGCGAGGGCGACGAGCGCGATGCCGAGGACGCGCAGCGCGAGAAGGAGCAGCCGCCGCAGGTGTATCCGCACCATGCTCCGCCGGTCGGCCGGGCGAAGGAACCGGATCGAGCTCCACGGCACCTCGGGCACGCGCCGGCGCGAGAATATGTGGATGAGGATCGGCACCGCGACCGCGGCGAGCGCGAAGAGATATGCGGGCGAGAGAAAGTTCATGCGCGTCTCACCGCAGGCGGCGCCGCTTGTTGAGGTACGCCACGAGCGCCTGATCGAACGGCGTTTCCGTGGTCACGAGGTTGTAGTCGATCGCGTGCTCCTTGCAGCCGCGTTCGAGGTCCGAGATCCAGCGCGAGACGCTCCGCCGGTACTCGTCCTTGAGGAACCACGGCTGCGTCCGGACCTTCTCGTCCGTCTCCCGGTCCACGAACCGCACCTCGCCGGGGTAATCGAGCGTGAGCTCCTTCGGGTCGAGCACGTGGAACACGACGACCTCGTGCCCCCGGTGCCGGAACGCCTTGAGCCCCGCGAGCACGCGGTCGGGGTCGTCGAGGAGGTCGCTCGCGAGGATGACGAGCCCGCGGCGCTTGAGGCGTTCGGCCATCTCGCGGAGCGTCCCCGCGATCTCGGTCCGCGCGCCCGGCCGCACCTCCTCGAGGGTGCGCAGAAGGTGCAGCAGATGCTGCTTCGCCGACCGGTGGGGCACGGCCTCGTTCACGCGCTCGTCGAAGACGACGAGACCGACGGCGTCGCGCTGCATGATCATGAGGTACCCGAGGGCCGCGGCGAGGAGCGTCGCGTAGCGGAGCTTGGTGACGCCGCCGCTCGAGAAGTCCATCGACGCGCTCCGGTCGAGGAGGATCGTGGCGCGCAGGTTCGTCTCGTCCTCGAAGACCTTGACGTAGTAGCGGTCGGTCTTGCCGTAGATCCGCCAGTCGACGTTGCGGGTGGATTCGCCCGCGTTGTACGGGCGGTACTCGGCGAACTCGACCGAGAAGCCGTGGTAGGGGCTCCGGTGGAGCCCCGCGATGAACCCCTCGACGATGAGCCGCGCGCGCAGGTCCATGTTCGCGAGGCGGCTCACGACCTCGGGCTTGAGAAAATCCGTCAGCGTCGACGCCACGGGTGTCATAACGATCGATTCCGCCCCCCGAGCTCAGTTACGGAACGTTCCGGCGCACCGCCCGCTGCATATAATACCGCATCGCCGCGCTTTCTCAAAGCGCCGCGAAGGGTCGGGAAACGCTTTTCACGGAAGGCGTCAGCGTTTGAGGGGCCGTAGCCGGGCGAGCAGCTCGAGCGCCGTTTTTTCGCTGTCGGCGTAGCCGCTGGCACGCTCGAGATGTTCGACGGCGTCGCCCGCGCGCCCGAGCTCATAGGCGCAGTATCCCATCATGAGCTCCGGGCGGCCGCGCGTCGAATCCATCGCGGCGCTTCTTCGATACGCCTCGTATGCCCGGTCGTAGTGCCGCTCCATGAGGTGGAGGTCGCCGAGCAGGGACCAGAGGCGGACCGTCGGCTCGCGCTCGATGGCGCGCTCGAGCGTCTCGAGGGCGGCCTCGAAGTCGTAGGAGGCTAGATACGCGGAGGCGAGCCGCTCCAGATCCTCGGCGCGTCCCTCGCCGCCGAGAGCGGCTTCGTAGCGCGCCGAGGCGAGAGCCGGAATGCCGATCGCGACGAACAGGTCGCCGAGCGTGCGCTCTTCGTCGCGGGACAGGGGGCTCAGGAATCCGACCACGGCGAGCGTCGCGGCGGCCTCGCGGTAGTCGCGTACGCTAGCGAAAAACTGGTGCGCGAGCCGCCAGGCTTCGGCGCTCCCGGCAAAGAGCTCGACAAGCCGAACGGCGGCCGCCCGCCCGCGCTCCATCTCGCCCGCCTCGTTGCACGCCGCGAGATACGTCCGGAACCATTCGATACGCGGCGCGGCGCGCGCTCCGGATAGCAGCTCCTCGAGAAGCGCGAGGGCGCCGGCGGCATCCTCGGCGAGGTAGCGGGCCGTCGCTGCGTAGTAGAGAAGATCGGGCGTCTTCCGCTCGTCGAGCGCGTAGCCTCGCTCGAAGGCGTCGCTCGCGATCCGGTAGCTTCCGAGGTTGAACGCGGTTTCCCCGAGCTTCATCCACGCCTGCGCGAAGGTCGAGTCGAATACAACGCATTTTTGGAAATGATCGAGCGATTTCTCCGGCTCGCCGGCCTCGACGTAGCTGAGCGCGAGGTAGTAGCGGACGAGGCAGTTGTCCTCGCGCGAATTCTTCGAGAGAAAGTCGTACAGGATGCCGGCCGCCTCCGCGTGCTCGCCCTTGTCGCGCTTCTCTTGAGCCTTGAAGAGAGCGAGGCGCGCTTTGAGCGGCAGCGACGCAGCGGGATCCTGAGCGAGGCCCGGCGCCGAGATAAGAACTATCGCTATGGCCGCCGCGGCGGCGACCGCGCGGACCGCTTCCGCAGGCGCCGGCCTGACTTTTTCGCGTGCCGCCACTCTCGTGAATCGCTCCATCAAGGCGGCCTCCCCCGCCGCTCTAATCCAGCGTGAACTGCACGGTCGTCACGACCCACGACGCGACGGGCCGTCCCTCGATCTTTCCGGGATTGAACCGCCACTGGGGAACGGTCCGCTTCACGGCGTCCTCGAAGATCCCCGGCGGACGCGCGTCGAGCACCTGCACCTGTCCGACGCTACCGTCCGGATTGACGAGCATCCGCACCTGAACGGCCCCGCGTATGTTCTTTTCTCGCGCCGCGTACGGATAGATCGGCGGCACGCGAACGATCGCCTTGGGGGCCTGATCGAGCTCGTACGACTCGAAGACGAGATTCTCCCCCACCGCGGCCTCCGCGATGTTGCCGATGTCGATCGAGATCGCATCGCCGAGATCGCCGAATCCGCCCGAGAGATCCGGCTGGAAGAGGTCCGGCGTCACGTCCAGATGCTCGCGCGCCGCGGGTTTCTCGGCCTCCCGCGCCCGATCCTCGGCCGGCGGTTCGGGGGCGGCGAGATCGATGAGATCGATCCCCACGGGATTCGTGATGTCCTGCCGCGCGCTCTTTTGATTCGCGAGCACCGTGGCGAGCACGATGATCGACGCGTTGATGAGTATCGCGAGCGCCGGCGCGCCCAGACTCCTCATGCGAGAAGGCATCAGGAGCCGTCCTCCCGCTTGGCCGCGAGGCTCACGCTTCGCGCGCCCGCGAGTCGGCATTGATCCATGACCTTGACCACCGCCCCCGTCATGCTCCGCTTGTCCGCCACGACGACGACGCCGCTCGAGGGATCCTCCGCGAGGGCCCGCTCGACGAGTCCGCGCACGCTCCGGATGTCGATCCGTTTTCCCTCCATGAACACATCGCCGTCCGGCGAAACGCCGATAAGGATGCTCCCTCGCTCCCGCACTTCCGCGGTCGCTGCGCTCGCGCGCTGGACGTCGATCCCCGCCTCCTTGACGAAGCTCGTCGTCACGGCGAAAAAGATGAGCAGGAGAAACACCATGTCGATGAGCGGGGCCATGTTGATCTCCACTCCGCCGCCCGCCCCGCGGAGCGTCTTTCGCACGTTGATCATGCTCTCACACCTCCCGCACGGCGGCTCTCCGGAGGACGCGGTCGAGAATGACGATGTCCTCGTCGAGCTGCGTTTTGAGCCTCGCCGAAGCGCGCCAGAGCGTCGACGCGAGAAAAACGCCCGGGATCGCCACCAGCAATCCCGTCTCGGTCGTGATGAGGGCGACGGAAATGCCGTTCGCCATAGCCTTTGCGTTGCCCGTGCCGAATACCGAAATCACGTTGAACGTCTCGATCATGCCGATCACCGTGCCGAGCAGCCCGAGGAGCGGCGCCACGGCGGCGAGGGCCGATATCGTCGCGAGGCGCTCATCGAGGCGCGCTCGCTCGCGCAGCGCGCAGTTCTTCAGGATATGCCGGTCGAGCGCGGGATATCCCGAGCGCTCCTCGAGAAATCCGCGGACGAGCCGCGCGCGGAACCCCTCCGTCGCGCGCGGGGGGGCGCCCCCCCTCACCGCCGCGATCGCTTCCTGTATCTCGATGTCGCCGCGCTGCATAGCCCGAAGCGCGCGGAGCCTTTCGATGATGAGCGTCCACATGCAGATCGAGCAGAGGGCGATGGGAAACATGACCCAGCCGCCTTGCATGAAGTATTCGATCGATTTACCGAACAGCTCCATTACGCTTGCGCTCTTTCTCTATGATGTTCGTGAGCGAGACGGCCTTCTCCTCCATCTCGCCGAGGATGGCGTCCACGCGGCGCGAGAGGAACGTGTGGAGCAGCATGATCGGGATCGCGGTGATGAGGCCGATCTCGGTCGTGACGAGCGCTTCGCTGATGCCGCTCGACATGAGCTTGGGATCGCCCGTGCCGAAGACGGTGATGACGTTGAAAGTTTCGATCATCCCCGTCACTGTGCCGAGCAGCCCGAGGAGCGGCGCCACGGCCCCGAAGATCGCGAGCGGCGAGAGCCCCCGCTCGAGCCGGGGCAGCTCGCGGAGGATCGCCTCCTGCAGTATGCTCTCGAGCGTCTCCCGGTCCTCGTGGCGGGCTGCGAGCCCCGCTTCGATGACGTGGTTCACGGGCGAATGCTCTCCCTTGTGCCGTTTCACGATCGCCTCGCACTCCTCCCACTCTCCCTCGGAGGCGAGCAGATTGACGCGCGTCATGTACTTGCCCGTGTTGCGCCGCACCTGATCGAGAAAACGCACTTTGCGCAGCACGATGACGATCGCCGCGACGCCGAGGGCGATAATCGGAGCCACGATGGGTCCGCCCGCCCGGAGGTGCTCGGCGAGCGTCTGTTTCCGCGTAAGCTGCCGAAGCGCGGCGCCGCCCGACATATCGAACGGAGCGACGGCCGAAACGCCGTCGAAGTACCGGTCGAGCATTCGCCGGGCGAGCCTCGACGGCCGCTCCGAAAGAGCAAAAAACCTGCGGCTCTCCGGAGAATAAGTGAGGAACCCCGTCTCCGCTCCGTCCCGGTAGAACGCCGTAAATCGGCCGATCGTGAGGACGCCGCCCCGCCGATCGTCTCCGCCCCGTCCGACGAAATCGCTCTCGGCGAGAGCGACTTGCCCGGATCGTTCGATCTCGTCGAAGTAGAGGCCGGCGAGACCCGCTATGTCGTCGATGCTCGGAAAATGCCCGGGGGCGAGGAGCGGCTCGATACGATCGAGGCGGGCCGGCGCGAGCCCCGTGAGCGGCGATTGCTCGAGATACGCGTGTAGGTCGCGGGCGGCGACGATGACGTTGCCGGAGATCTCCTTGAACTCGATTTCCCGCCGCGCCCATTCGTCCGCGAGCGCCTGCCGCCGATTCTCGCGCTCGACACTCCGCCGCTCGAGGGACTGCACCTCTCTCTCGAGGGACTTCCAGAGGACCTCGAGGCTATCGACGCTCGCGCGGAGCTTGGCCCGGTCGGCGAGTATTGCCGCCTCCGCCTCCCGCGCGCGGCTGAGGGCGGCTTCCCGTTCCTCGGTTGCGCGGCGAGAAGCCTCGCGAACGTCCTGCGCACGCGCCGGAAGCGCCGCGAGGACTGCGGCCGCGATCAGCGCAATGGCGATTCGCTTCATGGACGTATCCTCCCGATCGGCAGGGTGACAATCTCGACGGGCCTCGTGCGAAGGGCCATGTCCATCGCGAGGCCTATGGCCCGGCCGTGCTTGCGGGGCAGCTCGACCCAGCGTTGTGTCGCCCGGTCGTACTCGCCGATTCGCTTCCCGTCCGTCGTGCGCCAGAAGAGCGACACGCGTCCGACGCGGAGGACGTCGACGAAAAGCGAATCTGCGCCGACCGCGATGCGCTCCTGAGCCACGTCGACTGCGTTCCCGTATGCCGTTTCGATTTGCAGCGCCTCGAGGAGCCGGCGGAGCTTTTCCCCGCCGCTCACGGCGGGCCGGTTGATGTCGGTTTTGAGGGACGCGAGGCGCGCTTCGCGCTCGGCGACCAGAAAGGGAAGGTCGAGACGAACGATCCGCTCAAGGCGTCCGTGAAGCGCGTTGAGCGTGTCCTGCAGGTTCCGCTCGAGCCGCTTCGACTCGGCCAGGCTCCTGTCGAGGTCGGCTATGCCTTTCTCGACGGCGGCGAGACGTTCCTCGACGGAAGCCTGGCGCGCCGCGAGAAACTCGATCGAGGCCTTCGCGGTCTTGTAGCGGGCGATGAGCTCGTTCCGCTCGGACGCCCATTGCTCTTTTCGCTCCTGCGTCCCGCGCTCGACGTCGATCGTGCCGTCGACGGCGCGTTTGACGTCGGACCCGCTCGACTGTCCCGCCGCCGGCGCGGCGGCCGCGAGGAATGCGATCGCGGCGAGGAGCGTCCTCGCGTATCGGATTCCCATTCCCATCACGATTCCTTTCGGCTCGGTCATCTCCGTTCCTCTCCCCCCGGGGCACACCCCCCCGATGGGGCCGCGGCGATTTCATCGCCGCCGCATAAAGCTATCGCGGCCCCGTTACGCCTTTGTGTGGCTGACGTGAGTTTTCCATTAGAGAGAGCGTCCCCGGCTGCGGAATCAGCAGAGCCCCGCCGTTTCCGGCGGGGCTCTCCGCGTGATGGCATTTCCCGGGTGCTGTTATCTCAGAAGCACCATCTTGCGGGTCTCGCTGAAGCCGGCGCCGGAGACGCGGTACAGGTAGATACCGGAGGCGAGGTTATCGGCCATGAAGATCGTTTCGTAGCTCCCCGCCTTCATCTCCTTGTCGACGAGAGTGGCGACCGTCTTGCCGGAGACGTCATACACCGCGAGCACGACGCGGCCCGCCGCTGGAACGGTGAATCTGATGCTCGTCGACGGATTGAAGGGGTTCGGGAAGTTCTGGAGGAGCGCTTTCGCATGCGGCGCATCCTCGACGCCGGTCTGGATGGGATTGTAGTCGGTGTTCTGCGGGTCGAAGTTGGTCCAGCCGTAGGTCCACTGCTGGCTGAACGGCTCGCCCGGTTTGAAGGCGCCGCGATACGTCGTAAGAGTGAATCCCGCGAGGCGCGGATTCGAGAAATCCGCCGAGCCGTCGGGCTCGGATCCCACCGCCGGGACCGGATCCGGATTGGTGATGTCGGTCATATTGATGCCGACGGCGGACAGATAGCGCGCGGTTGAAAGCTTGTTGTTGTAGGCGGCCGTGTTGAACCACGCGAGAACGCCCGGCGTGACGGCGTCGGCGACGGGCCAACGCGTCTCGTCGTGGATGTGCGTCGATCCGCTCGGCAGCAGATGCGCCGTCATGCTCACGTTGCGCCACTGAAGCACGTCGTCGCGGCAGGCCTGCTTCGTATAGAGGTCGCGGAGGCTAAGCCCCCAGGGGTATCCGCCGATGATCGAGTTGTAGATGCTCGTGCGGCTCGAACGGCGGATGAGGGCGCCGTACTGGAAGCGGTGGCCGATCGGAGGGGCGATCGTCGAGCTCAGCTGGGGCCCGATGAGCGTTATATTGCTGAACGTCGGGCTTGTGTACGGCGTGGCCGTGGAGGTCGACGAGCCGTCGTTGTCCGACTCGAAGCCGTTGCTCTCGCCCGTCGGATCCCAATAGAAAGGATCGCGGAGTCCGAACCCGAACTGCACGTTCCCCGAATAGCCGAAATCGGTGTCGAACTCGTCGTCCGTGCCGCCCAGCGCGACGAGGTACTTCGCATTCACCGTCCCGCCGAACCACTCGTAGGAGTCGTCGAAGCAGTAGCTCACTTGGATGTGGTGCAGCTCGGTCCCGCGGCCGACTCCTCCCATCGTGAGGCCGTTCACCTCGTTGTTGAGCTGGAAGCGGTACCCGGAAAACTCTATCCGCGCGAATCTGATGACGCCGCTGTCGTCGTCGGGATCGGAGCCGCCGTAGCTGCCGCCGATGATGCCGCCCTCGATGAGCGGTTCCACCTTGTTAACCGGCGCGCGTCCCAGTAGGATGATGCCGCCCCAATCGCCAGGATTGCGCTGCCCGGGGGCTTTGAGGCTCGTGAAGACGACCGGAGCGTTCGGTGTTCCCGTCGCATATATTCTCGCACCTCTCTTGATGATGAGCGTCGACGCCGTGTCGCCCATGATGATCGTCCCCTCGGGGATCGTTATCGTGCGGAGCGAGTCCACGTAGTAGAGTCCGGTGAGGATATAGAGCGTGTCGGCGGACAGCGTCCGGTTCGACGTCTGGGTGTATTCGGTGCGCCCGGAGTTGAGACCGGGCCCGAGAACGGCCGTCGGCTTCTGGTAAGCCGAGACCGGAGCCGCGGCCAGTATCGACGCGGCCAGCAGCAGCAGGATGCATTTCTTCATCGCCGAGTCCTCCTCTGTATCGAGTGGCGATTCACTTCTTCCGTGTGACGGGTGTCGCGATTCGAGTTCCTGCAACGAGTGTCGAGCAAGTGCGGGATCTCCGCGTTACCCCTACGGATTGATGCCGGATCGCGAATCTCGTTCATCACCCCCTTTCGCCAGAAGAAATGCATCTTGCTGCCGCCGAAGGCACCGCAGAGATGTTTCTTCGAAGGTCAGCCCGGTACCCCCCATCAGAACTTGAACGAAAGCGAAAGCGAATACTCGGATCCCCGCGAAATCGTCGCGTGCCGTTCGCGGAGCGGTCCGCTCGTGAACACGACGTCCTTCGCGGAAAGGTTCTTCACGGAAAATTTCGTCTCGAATCGCCGGCCGATCCGCTGGTTGACCGCAACATCGACGAGGCCCCGCGGCTCCTCGTACACGTCCTCGTCCCTCGTGTCGCCCACGGCGTCGAGCCGTCTGCCGACCTTGTTGTAGAGAACGTTGACGGAGGTGCCCCACGACGGTTCGGCGAACAGAATGGATGCGTTCGCCGTCCACGGAGCTTGTCCCTGCATGATGCGCTCCGCGTCCGTCCTGATCTGCTCCCCCGCCTCGTTCGTGCGGGCGTCGACGTACATGATCGACGAGTGGACGCGCGTATAATTGCCGGCGATCGATACTCGCTCGAGGGGGCGCAGAAGGAAACCGAGCGATTTCCTGACCTCGAGCTCCCATCCGCGGTTGTGGCCGTTCGGCGAGTTAAACCACGACCTCGTGTAGCGCTCGGGCGCCGGAAGGAGCCGCTCTTCGATCGCATCCTCGAGGGTCTTGTAGAAATAGCTCACGGCTAGCACCTCTCCCACGCCCGGGAAGGCCTCGAGCCTCACGTCGTAGTTCCGGATGCTCGCTCGCCGCAGCCCCGGATTGCCGAGCACGTTCTGCGTCTTGTCGAGGTCGTAGTAGAGCACATTGGCCATCTCGCGGAACTCCGGCCGGTTCACCGAACGGCCGTATGCGAATCGCACGTTCACGGACGGGACGGGGTTCAGGGTGAGCGCCGCGGAGGGAAGCACGTCGGTCTCGTCGACGCGCGCCGTGAAGGGCGTCGAATCGTCGATCGCCGCGACCGTGTTCACCTCCTGCCCGGACCGCTCGATGCGCGCGCCGCCAGTGATCCTCGCGCGCAGACGGCCGAGCCCGAACGGCTCGTCTATCATCGCGTACCACGCGCGGAGACGCTGCGAGGCGCCGTATTCGCCCGTGAAGACCGTGACGGGAACGAACGTGAACATCTTCTGGCCGTAATGCTCGGGCGCGAAGACGGACTCGATCGGCAGCACGAGGAGTTCGTAGTTCGGCGCGCGGACGCTCGACGGATCGGTCGAGTAGGCGGCGGCCTCGAAGCCGCGCTCCTTGCGCTCTCCGAGCCAACCGAGCTTGGCCGTCGCCGGGCCGAGATGGATCGTCACGTCAACGCCTGCTCCGCGCGAGCTTTCATCGAGCGTCGACCACGTGCGATAGTTGTCCTTGAACGTGCGCCAGACCCCTTCCTCGAACTCCACGTGCCTGCGATCGGGCTCCTCGGCTCTCGAATCGCTCCCGTACGCCCTCCATCCGATCTCGACGTTCCACAGGCTCGCGAACGTGTGGTCCCCCGACACCTGCGTGAGCCTGAGCGTGCGCTCTCCCCACGTGATCGTCTGTCGCTCGGTGTATTCCCCGCTCACGGGCATGCCGCCCGACACGCTCACCCGCTCTTCGCCCGATTGGACGTAGTTGCTGCGGATGCCGAGCTTGTGAGCGGCGGCGAACCTCAGGTTGAGGTTGAGCAGCCCGCTCCAGAGCACCGAGCGTTCGTAGCGCGAGCCCTCGAAGCTGTACAGCGGGAATCCCCGATAGGTCGGTCGTTCGGTGAAATCGACCGCTTGGAATTTACTCTTGTACATGAGCGCGGCGATATACCCGAACTCGGTCGAGCCCACGAGGTGGTTGTTCCCCGCCGTGAAGCTGTAGCTGCCGTTGAGCGGCGCCCTCCGCTCGCGGAGCGTCCAGGAATTGGGAAGCGCCCGCGCGAGATCGTTCCCCGTGAGGTTGCCGGAGGGCAGCGCCCTGGCTCCGTCGTCGTAGCCGAGCCAGTCCCTGCCGCCGCCCTGCGACGAATAGAACCCCTTGCTCGAGGTGTTTTCGTCGAAGGAGCTCGACGCGGATGCCTTGAGGAGGAGATGCGGCGGGAACTCGAGAGTTCTGATCTGCACGAGCCCGCCGCTGAAATCGCCGGGCAGGTCGGGCGTCGCCGTCTTGACGACCGAGGTCGCCGCAATGAGGTTCGAGGGAATGATGTCGAACGTGAAGCTCTTCTTGTCCGAGTCCGTGTCGGCGCTCGTGACGACGACTCCGTCGAGCGATGTGGCGTTGTAGCGATCCGTGACGCCGCGGACGAACACGAATTTGTCGTCCACCATCGAGAGCCCCGTGATGCGCTTCAGGACGTCGCTCGAGGTCGCGTCGGGCGACCTGGCGATCATCTCCACGCTGATGGCGTCGCCGATCGTCGCCGCGAGCTGGCGCTCGGCGAGGACGGCGGCCTCCGTCGTGAGTATGCGATCGGCCGATACGACGAGATCGTCGATCCGGTATTCCTGCAAAGAGGTCACCTGAAGAGCGACCTCGATCTCCACGATGCCGCGCTCTCCGACGACGATTCCTCGCTCGAGCGTGGTCTCGTAGCCGTCGCACGACACGCGCACGTCGTACGTGCCCGGCGGCACGAAAAGGACCTGGAAGTTGCCGGCGAGGTCCGTCGTGCCTCCGAGGCCCGTCCCGACGATGAAGACGGTCGCCGCAGATATGCGCTGCCCCGAAACCGCATCGATGACGACGCCGCGCAGGGCGGTCCCCCCGGCGGGCCGGGGCGTTCCCGCGGCCGTCGCCAGCAGGAGCAGAAGCGTTGCGATTGCGCGTTTCATTTCGTTCGCGGGCGCCTCCCGGGCGCCGGCGGCCGCGTTCGTTCCGGGGAGATCCGGAGAGACCGGCCGCGTCGAACGAAATGGTATCCGCGGGGTGTTCAGGGAGATTGAGCGTCAGGTTAGTTTTTGGTGTTTCGCCCGCTCAGGCCGCCACGGCCTCGAGGAGCCGCCGCACGAGATCGTCGGCCGCCACGCCGTCCGCTTCGGCGTGGAAGTTCGTGACGAGGCGGTGCCGGAGGACGGGGAGCGCCACGCTCCGCACGTCGTCGATCGACGGGGTCGTGCGGCCCGCCATGATCGCTCGGGCCTTCGCGCCGAGGACGAGGTACTGCCCCGCGCGCGGCCCGGCGCCCCAC